>CALMPZ010000097.1 GCA_937871645.1 uncultured Polymorphobacter sp. | reverse complement strand
GGCCAGTTTCCAGTGTCATTTCAACGCAGCCGGTGCGGCTCGCCACCGCAATGCAGCTATGACCGGCGGCATCGCCATAGGGGTTGCCGGTCGGGCCGGCGGCGCCGGTTTCGCTGACGCCCCAGTCGGCCTTGAACTGCGCGCGCACCGTGGCGGCGAGGCAGGCGGCATAGGGTTCGGTCGCGGACTTGAGCCCGCGGACGTCTTCGCGGCGCAGGCCGAGCAGGCGGTGCCGGGCGCGCGGCGTGTAGATGACGCCGCCGCCGAGATAGAATGCCGAGGCCCCCGGCACCATCAGCAGCGCCGCCGAAATCAGCCCGCCGCTGGCTGATTCGGCGACGGCGACGGTCGCTTTGCGCGCGCGCAGCGCGGCGGCGACGGCTTCGGCAGTTTTGCGCAATCTTTCCATGGTGCTTATCCTGTTGGTTGCGCCGACATCCGTAATGTTGCGTAATTACGTTGCAGACGAGTCCTTCTAGAATGGGGCGGCGACCTTACAAGCAGCGATTCGGTCGCAGGCGGGGACGAACATTATGAAGTCGATACTTTTGCACATCCACGACGACGTTGGCCAGGAGGCGCGGCTGCAAGTTGCGCTCGATCTGGCGCGTGCCAGCAGCGGCCACATCAGTTGCGTGCAGGTCACGCCGTTCGAATATTATTCGGGCGGCGACCCCTTCGGCGGCGTTTATGCCTTTGCCGATGCCGTCGACGCGATCCGCGCGCTGGAGCGCGAGGCACGCACGCGTATCGAGGCACGGATGGCGCGCGAAGGCGTCAGCTGGGATTGGCGCAAGTTCGACGGCAACGTCATCCAGACGCTGATCGACCAGTCGCGGCTGATGGACGTGGTGGTGCTCAGCCAGCCGCACACCGGCGGCGATGCCGATCGCCCGCCGCTCGGCATCGGCGGTGATGTCGCCATCCATGCGCGCGCGCCGGTGCTGAGTGTCGGCGCCAAGGTCACCGGCTTCGACGTCAGCGGCAATGCGATGCTGGCGTGGAACGGTTCGGGCGAAGCGGCGAATGCGCTGCGGCTCAGCCTGCCGCTGCTGCGCCACGCCGGCATGGTACATATCGTCGAAGTCAGCGATGATACGCGCGGGCTGCCGTCGACCGAGGCGTCGGCGTATCTGTCGCGCCACGGCATCGCCTCCGAACTGCACGAATGGCCGGCGAAGGGCCGCAAGGTTGATGTCGCGCTGCTGCACGCCGCGGTCGAGCTTGATGCCGCCTACATGGTGCTCGGTGCCTATGGTCATTCGCGGCTGCGCGAGACGATTCTGGGTGGTGTGACCCGGGACCTTATTCGTTCCAGCCACCTGCCGTTGTTGCTCGCGCATTGACGCTGGGGGCCGCTCCGGCCCACATAGCGTCCGTGCAAGCCAAGTTCGACCCCGGTGCCATCGCGCCCGAAGCCGCTGGATTGGCCTTTGGGGCCAGCGATGCCTATTGGCGTTCGATCTTGTCGACCGTGCCCGATGCGATGGTGGTCATCGATTCGACGGGGCATATCCTGTCGTTCAGCGCCGCCGCCGAGCGCCTGTTCGGTTACACCGAGGCCGAGCTGCGCGGGCAGAAGGTCGAGGTGTTGATGCCATCGCCCGACCGCGAAAACCATGATGGCTATATCAGTCGCTATCTTGAGTCGGGGGTGCCGCGTATCATCGGCATCGGTCGGGTGCTGATTGCACGCCGCCGCGACGGTGCGACCTTCCCGATCGAGCTGTCGATCGGCGAAGCCGTGACGCCCGAAGGCCGCGTCTTCACCGGCTTTATCCGTGACCTGACCGAGCGCCAGGCGGCGGCGCGGCGGCTGCAGGATTTGCAGGCCGAACTCAGCCGCATTTCGCGGATCAGCGCGATGGGGTCGCTGGCCGCGGCGCTGGCGCATGAACTCAACCAGCCGTTGACCGCCATTGCCAACTATCTCGAGGCCGCGCGCGACCTGATCGCCCAGCCCGGCGCCAAGACCAGCGACGAAGCTATCCAGGCGCTGGTCCATGAGGCAGTGACCGAGGCGGCGGCGCAGTCGATCCGCGCCGGGCAGATCGTCCGCCGGCTGCGCGAATTCATTTCCCGCGGCGAAAGCGAAAAGCGCATCGAGCCGCTCGGCAAGCTGGTGGCGGAGGCGCAGGCGCTGGCGCTGATCGGCAATGGCAACGGCGAAGTCGATGTCCAGATCGACCTCGGCAATGCGGCACCAGTCGTGCTGGTCGACCGCATCCAGATCCAGCAGGTGCTGTTCAACCTGCTGCGCAACGCCATCGAAGCCGGCGCCGCCGAAGCGGCCGCCACGGGGGTGCGCCAGCGCATCCGCATCACCGCACGGCCCGCCGTGGCCGACATGATCGAACTTGTCGTCGCCGACAATGGGCCGGGGCCCGGCGCCGACGCTGCACAGCATTTGTTCGAACCCTTCCAAAGCTCGAAGGCCGAGGGCATGGGACTGGGGTTGTCGATCTGCCGCACCATCATCGAAGCGCATGGTGGCCGGATCTGGTATCAGGCCGGCGACAACGGCGGCTCGGCGTTTCATTTCACACTGATGGCGGGCGCGCTGGGGGACGTCGATGACGACTGAACGGCAAGTCTATCTGGTGGACGACGAAGCGGCGCTGCGGCGCTCGATTTCGTTCATGCTGCGGACTGCAGGCTTCAACATCGAATGCTTCGAATCGGGCGAGGCGTTCCTGCGCGCCGCGCCGGCCCTGGCGATGGGCTGCGTGCTGCTCGACGTCCGCATGACCGGCATGGACGGGTTGCAGGTGCAGGCGGCGATGCGCGAGCGCGGGCTGGCGCTGCCGGTCATCATCATCACCGGCCACGGCGATGTCGGGCTGGCGGTGCGCGCGATGAAGGCCGGCGCGGTCGATTTCATCGAAAAGCCGTTCGAAAAGGCGCGGCTGCTCGAATCGCTCGACATCGCGTGCAAGCACCACGGCGAAGAAGCCGAAATCCGCCGCATAGCCGAAAATGCGCGGGTGCTGCTCAACGTGCTGACGGCGCGCGAACGCGACGTGCTCGACGGACTGGTCGACGGCCAGCCCAACAAGGCGATTGCCTATGCGCTCGGCATCAGCCCGCGCACCGTCGAAATCCACCGCGCCAATCTGATGCTCAAGCTGGAGGCGCACAGCCTGTCGGATGCGCTGCGGATTGCCTTCATGGCGCGCATGATCGGGCCCGATACCGCGTTGCCGCCGAACAGTTCTGCGAATTAGCAGCGCGCTGCCAGCGTTTGGCGTTGCCCCGAAACTCCGCTAGACTGTCGCTGACGCCGGGGGGCGAATTGGTGGGGATTTGGCACATGGGCGTGCAAATGGGGACAGCAAAGCGGCAGCGCGTGCCCGCCGGCAGGACACTGCGTGGCGACTAGCAACGCCCGTGGCTGGATGCGGCTGGTGCTGCTCGCCGTCGTCGGGCTGGTGCTGGCGCTGGCCGTTATGGTGCTGCTGCGCGGCCGCGACTGGGCGACGGCCGAACATCTGCGCAACTACCGCGAACTTGAAATCGTCGGGCGTGCGGTGGAAGGGTGGCCCAAGTCGATCGAGATGATGGCGCGGTCCAATTTCGTGCCCGGCAAGGTCAAGCCGGCGACGGCCTTGTCGGAAGATGCCGGGGCGATGGGTGTGGTCACCTATGCGCATCCCGACCTTGGTGCGTTCAAGTTGCGGTACGGCGTGCGGCCTTGTCCCGAAGCCGTCGAACCCGATGCCAAGGGCGATGATACCGAAGTGCCAAGCTGTGATCCCGATCCGTTCGCCGGGGTCCAGTCGGCCGACAACAAGCTGTCGGTATTCGGCGAACTGCCGCTGCGTGACCTTGTTGCGGCCGAAGCCGATGTCGGCAACGTGACCACCGACAAGGCGCTGCTGCGCAGCGTGTTCGGCACCGAAATGCCCGATGTCGACGTGCCTGGCGAAAGCCTGCTGCAGTATAATGCCGAACTGTCGCTCGAAGGCATTGCCAAGCTGTCCGACAGCGCGCCCGATTTCGAAACGGTGTTCGTCGTCGACAAGGACGGCGTGGTCGTCGCGTCGCTGGGCGGCAAGCAGCTGCCGGTGACGTCGGTCAAGGATATCATCGCCGATGACGCCGACCTCGGCGCGCTGCTGCTCACCAGCGCGCGTGCGGTCAGCGGCAAGGATGTCGGCAGCGGCAACGCCAAGGACGCACAAACGCCGACGCTGCGCGGCAATGCCGAGCCGGTTTCGGTGCGAATCGCCGGCGAATCCTATGTCATGTACATGCGCCCGCTCAACTTCCCGGCGCCCTGGGCCTCGAACTGCGCGGTCAAGGTCACCGAAAAAAGCGAAGCCAAGGGCTGCCTGATTGTCGGGCTGGCCCGCGACGGCGGCACCTATGCGCGCTCGCTGAGCCTGTCGCCCGATCTGCTGACCTTGGCCGCGATCTTCCTGACGCTGGCGGTGGCGCTGGTGCCGGTGATGAAGCTGCGCTTTCTCGGTCCGGCGGGCCATCTGACGCCGCTTGAAGTCATCGCCGCGATCTTCGGCATTGTCGCGGCGTTTGCACTGGCGGTGCTGGCGGTGGTGCTGGTGTGGAACTCGTTGCTGGCGCATGCGCGGTCGCAGACGCGGC
>CALMPZ010000096.1 GCA_937871645.1 uncultured Polymorphobacter sp. | reverse complement strand
GGCGGGTGCGGCAGCGACGGCCTCGACAGCTTCGCCCTCGCCGCCCTTGACCGGCGACGGCCGTGCCTGCAGCCCGAGCCGGTGCGCCTTGCCGATGACGGCGTTGCGGCTGACGCCTTCGCCCAGTTCCTCGGCGATCTGGCTGGCGGTCTTGCCGCCTTCCCAGCCCTTGCGCAGCGTCTCAATTCGTTCGTCGGTCCACGCCATACTCTATGTCTCTCTCTGTTCACCGGCGCTTGCGAGCCATGTGTCTGCCGGTCTATGGCAGTTGCATGTCCGAACTTTCCCCGATTGCCCCGAAATCCGGTGCGCACCAGTTCCGCCACCGCGAACCGGGCGAGATGGTCATCCCGTCGGTCAACTGGCAAGGCCTGAAGACCCTCTATTTGAAGGAAGTAAGGCGTTTCTTCAAGGTGCAGCTGCAAACCATCTGGGCACCGGCGATTACCACGCTGTTATTCCTCGTTATTTTTGCCATCGCCTTGGGCCGCTCAAAAACCCAGGTGCTCGGCGTGCCCTATGCCGACTTCCTCGCGCCCGGCTTGATCGTCATGGGCATGATCCAGAACGCCTTCGCCAATTCGATGTCGTCGCTGCTCGTCGCCAAGGTCCAGGGCTCGATCATCGATGTGCTGATGCCGCCGCTGTCGCCCGGCGAGCTGCTGGTGTCCTGGGTGGCGGGCGCCGTCACCCGCGGCTGGCTGGTCGGCATCGCGGTGTGGCTGGCGATGGCGATTGCGCCGGGCGTCGATGTCGGCGTCGCGCATCCGCTGGCGGTCATCTATTTCGGCACGATGGGTTGCGTCATGCTTGGGCTGATCGGTGTGCTGACCGGCATCTGGGCCGACAAGTTCGACCATGGCGCTGCGATCACCAACTTCGTCATCCAGCCGCTGACTTTGCTGTCGGGCACCTTCTACGCCATCGACCGCGTCAACCCGACGATGGCGATGCTCAGCCACGCCAACCCGTTCTTTTACGTCATTGACGGCTTCCGCTTCGGCTTCCTCGGCGTCGCCGACGGGCTGCTGCTGCAGGGTGCGCTGGTGCTGCTCGGCGTCAATATCGTGCTGTGGTGGGCGAGCTACCGCGTCATCAAATCGGGATGGCGGCTCAAGGCGTGAAGCCGGCGCTGGCGGCGGCGTTGCTGCTGCTGCTTGGCGCAGCCGGGCCGCTCGACAGCTATGCCCAACCCGGCAAGCTGGTGGCGCTTCCCGACGGCCGCCACATCAACCTGCGCTGCACCGGCACCGGCAAACCGACCGTCATTTTGGAGGCCGGCTTCCAGGCGTGGAGCTTCGCCTGGGACAAAATTCAACCGGCATTATCGACACTTACCCGCACTTGTTCCTATGACCGCGCAGGACTGGGCCTGAGCGATCCGGCACCGGGCCCGCGCGACGGGCTGGCACAGGCACGCGACCTTGCCGCCACGCTCAAGGCGGCAAAAATCGCCCCGCCCTACATCCTCGTCGCGCATTCGGCGGGCGCGATGACGGCGCGGCTGTTTGCCGACCTGCAACCCAAGAACGTCGTCGGCATGGTGCTGCTCGACCCGTCGGTCGAGGGCCAGTTCGACAGTCAGCGCGCGCAGGTCGCCGCGACCGTGGCACGCTACGAGGCCTGTGCTGCGGCCGCCTCACAGCGCGCGCTGCCGTCAAAGCTGCCCGAACTGGCACGCTGCAACCCGCCCGCCAAGGCCGCGCCGACCGCATTCGACAAGCAGGTCGCAGCGCTGATGCTGACGCCGGCCTATTGGCAGACGCTGGCGCGCGAGTATGCCGCCATCGCCGGCGCGACCACCGACCAGCTCCGCCGCGGCCGGCAAAGCTATGGCAAACTGCCGCTAGTCGTGCTGACCCCCGGCGGCCACGGCCCGCTCACCGAACAGGCCCAAGCGCAATTGGCCGCGTGGATGGCAGCGCACGATGCGCTTGCCGCAAAATCGAGCGCCGGCAGCAACGAACTGGTGCTCGGCAGCGGCCACTTGCTGATGCGCGACCAACCCGAGGTGGTGATCGAAGCCGTCACCGCGATGATCAAAGCGGCGCGCTAACGCGCCAGCACCGCCGCCGCCTCGTCGGCCATTGCCTC
>CALMPZ010000095.1 GCA_937871645.1 uncultured Polymorphobacter sp. | reverse complement strand
AGCTCATTCTGGGCGGCGATATCGAAATCGCCATGACGCAGCGCAGCGCCACACCCGCCGAACGCGCCGCATTTGCCAAGGCTGGTGCGGTCAGCGAAGTCCTGCGCCTGCGCGGCATGGCTGGCACCGCTGCCGACTCCACCATCGCCGAGGTCAAGGCCGTCGACGCCGCCTACCCACTCTACGGCAGCTTCAGCATTCAGGGCGGCGTCCCACTCGCCCCCGCCAGCGTCGCCGTCGCCCCAGCACTCGCCGACCGCCTCGCGCTCAAGCCCGGCGACACGCTGACACTCGGCAACCGCAGCTTCCGCGTCGCCGGCACCGTTGCCGACGAACCCGACCGCGCCGGTGAAGGGCTGGGCTTCGGCCCCGCGCTCATCCTGCGCCTCGATGACCTCGCCGCCACCGGCCTGCTCGAACCCGGCAGCCTCTACCGCGCCAACTACCGCATCCGTTTGCCCGATGGTCAGGCCACCGCGCCGGTCATCAAGAACCTCGAATCCGCCTTCCCCGATGCCGGCTGGCGCGTCCAGGACCGCAGCGATGGCGCCCCCGGTGCACGGCGCTTCATCGAACGCCTCGGCCAGTTCCTGACGCTCGTCGGGCTGACCGCGCTGGTGGTCGCGGGTGTCGGCGTCGGCAACGGCGTCGCCAGCTATCTCGACAGCAAGTCGAACACCATCGCCACCTTGAAAAGCATCGGCGCCGATAGCGGCCTCATTTTCCGCTCCTACCTGTTCCAGATCGGCCTCGTCGCGCTCGTCGCCGTCATCATCGGTGCCGCCATCGGTGCCGCCGTGCCCTGGGCGGTGATGCAGCTCGCCGCCGACGCGATGCCCGTCCCGCCGGTGCTTGGCCTCTACGCCGCACCACTGTTCAGCGCTGCCGCTTACGGCCTGCTGATTGCCGTCGCGTTCGCGCTATGGCCGCTCGCCCAAGCCACCGACATGCCCGCCGCGAGGCTGTTCCGTGACGCCGTCGAAATCCGCACCCGCCCCGGCATCCGCGTCATCGCCATCGTCACGCTGGCCATCGCCGCGATCGTCGCGCTGGCGGTGGGGCAGGCGAACGACCGGCTGTTTGCGCTCGGCTTCGTCGGCGCGGCGCTGGTGCTGCTCATCCTGCTCACCGGCCTCGCCGCCGGCATCCGCGCGCTCGCCGCGCGCGCCCCGCGCCCCAAAACCCCGCTGGCGCGCCTCGCACT
>CALMPZ010000094.1 GCA_937871645.1 uncultured Polymorphobacter sp. | reverse complement strand
GTAACCTCCTGTGCCAGCGTCACGTCCTGTGTGATCGTCACCGCTTGCGTCACCAGCACTTCATAGCCGCCGAATGCATAGCTGACGATGCCGCTGACGCTGGCGAGCTTGTCGCCGACCGAATAGGCTGCGCCGTCGAAGCCGGCATAGAGCCCGGTATCGGCATCGAGCTGGATTTTCTCGGGGTTGAAGTCGCCGTTCGAAATCACAAGCGTGCCGCGCGCCGACAGGCCGGTGGCGCCGACGCCGTCGCTGGCGACAACGAACACTTCGTCGAAGCCGTTGGGGCCGCCGACGACGCGCGGTGCATCGACGCTGACCAGCATACCCTCCAGCGATTCGTAGAAATCGATGCCGTCCTGCGCCGGGTCATAGGTCGCGAAGCTGTCGTTATCGATGATCTCGGTCGGCGGTGCGTAAAAGCCGTTGCCGATGATGACGGTGTCGAAGCTGGCAGTGCCGAGCTTGAGGCTGGTCGCCGATACCAGTTCGGTGGTGGTCAGGTTGTTGCTGCCGCCGCTGCCGCCGGGGCGGAATTCGGCGACAGTGCCATCGACGCGCAGCAGATCACCGACGGCAACACCGGCCGGCGCGCTGCTGGTGAACACGAACAGCCCGTCCGACGTGCGGCTGTCGCCGTCGCCCGCGCCAACCGCGCTCTGGATATAATAGCCGTTGCTGTCGATCGCGGTGACGACACCTTCGGTGCGCACAACCTGGCCGACAAAGCTGCTGGTATGGCCAAGGCCCTGGATGACGCCGATGCTGCGCACCAGCACCGGCGCGGCGGTGGTGAAATCGAGCGCACCGGCGGCGAGCCCGGCGAAGTCGTTGCCCGCCGCGTCCTCGACGATGCCGGCATCGGCAGTCACCGTATAGTGCGTGCCGGCGGCAAGGTCGGCGACGGGGTTGATCGTCACGGTGTTGCCGCTGATGCTGACCTGCGAGTCGGACACGGCGATTACGCGAACATCGCCGGCGCCGTCGCTGATGGTGAAATTGCCGCTGACCGCGGTAACCGCCTCGCTGAAGCTGAGCACGATGTTGGCGGCTTCGTTGACACCGCTGCTGTTGTCGGCCGGCGTTGCACCGGTAATAGTCGGCGCCACGCTGTCGGTGCCCGAACCCGGCTGCGACGAAATCACGATATCGTCGATGCCGGTGGCTTCGTCGCTGCCGGCAGCGTTGGTGGTCAGCACGCGGATTTCGACCTGCGCGGCATTGTCGGCATCGGTGCCGAGCGTGACATCGACGGCGGTGACTTCGGTGGCGCTGTTCGCGGTCGAGACATCGGCGTCGTAGAAGATGTTCTGCCAGATGCCGCCGCCGACGCGGTATTGCACGGCGATCTGCTGCGCGGCGTCATCGGCGCTGGCATCGAGATCGCGCAGCGCCGCCTGGAAACGCACGGCGCTGCGGCCGGTGGCATCGACATAGAACACCACCGAAGGCGCGTCGGCAGTGCCCGAGCCGTTGAGCGCGATGGTCGGGTTGGCGATGCCGTCGAATTCGAGCACGCCGCCGGCCAGGCTGGCCGAGGCCGGATTCGACTGGTTGGCGACAACATCGACCGTCGTCTGCAAATTGCTGCCGGTATAGCTGCGCGCATCGACATTGGTCGACGACGTCAAGCCGTCGCCGAGATAGCCCTGGATGCTGGCGACGCCCGACCAATCGTCATTGGCGGTGAACAGGCCGGCATTCGACCAATCCTGGCTGAAATTGCCGCTGGCGAGGTTGAAATAGGCAGTTGTCATCGAGAATCCCCTTGAGCATGGCGCGTCAGCAATTGCGAAGCACCGCTAGGCCGCGTCGATGAAGCAAAGGTGACAGCAAACGCGCTAAGGTTTGACGTCTGGATAAAGATTTTGTGACAACGTCGGGTGCCGCGGCGCGTGACCGAGCGCGTTGACGCCAGCAAGGCCGCGCGGGTAAGCCTGACGACATGAAGAAGCATACCGGACAGAACCGCGCGACCACCGCAACCTGGCATCCTGCAACACAGGCGGTGCGCGGCGGCACCATGCGCTCCGAACATGGCGAAACGTCGGAAGCGATCTTCCTGACGTCGGGCTATGCCTATGACAATGCCGAACAGGCCGCGGCGCGTTTCCGTGGCGAACAGCCCGGCATGACCTATTCGCGGCTGCAGAACCCGACGGTGGCGATGCTCGAGGAGCGGCTGTGCCTATTGGAAGGCGCCGAAGCCTGCCGGACAATGGCGACGGGCATGGCGGCGATGACGGCGGCGCTGCTGTGCCAGCTTTCGGCGGGCGACCATCTGGTCGCGGGCCGCGCGCTGTTCGGCTCGTGCCGCTGGCTCGTCGATCATTTGCTGCCGCGCTTCGGCATTCAAACCACCGTTGTCGATGGCCGCGACACGCAGGCCTGGGCCAAGGCGCGCCAGCCCAATACCAAGGCATTCTTCCTCGAAACCCCGGCGAACCCGACGCTCGATATCGTCGACATGCGCGCGGTCGCCGACATCGGCCATGACGCCGGCGCGATCGTCGTCGTCGACAATGCCTTTGCCTCGCCGATCCTGCAGCGGCCGTTCGAGTTCGGCGCCGATGTCGTCGCGCATTCGGCAACCAAGCTGATGGACGGGCAGGGCCGCGTGCTCGGCGGCGCAGTGCTCGGCAACGCCAGCTTCATCAATGATGTGCTGCTGCCGTTCACCCGCAACACCGGCCCGACGCTGTCTGCGTTCAACGCCTGGGTCATCCTGAAATCATTGGAAACACTCGACCTGCGTGTCCGCCGCGCCGCCGAAAACGCCCAAAAGGTGGCGAGCTTCCTCGAAACCCGCGTGCCGCGCCTGCTCTATCCGGGGCTGGCGAGCCACCCGCAGCATGCGCTGGCGATGCAACAGATGGAGGCCGGCGGCACGATCATGGCGCTGTTCGTCGATGGTGCACGTCCGCAGGCGCATGCCTTGCTCGACGCGCTCGAACTCATCGACATTTCGAACAATGTCGGCGATTCGCGGACGTTGATGACGCATCCTGCATCGACGACGCACGCCAGCGTCGCCGAGGACAAGCGCCTCGAAATGGGCATTACCGAAGGCATGCTGCGGCTGTCGGTCGGGCTCGAAGACCCGCGCGACCTCATCGCCGACCTCGATCAGGCGCTAAGGCGCGCCGGGCTATGACCAGCGGCGGCCAGCCGATGAACGTGTTCTTCCCGTTCGCGGCGGAGACGCTCGGCATGGTGGTGCGCGTCAACCCGCGCTTCCTGCCCGACCAGTCCGACCCGCAGCAGCGACGCTACGCGTGGAGCTACCACGTCCGCATCGAAAACCGCTCGCCGTCGCCGGTGCAGCTGACCGACCGCCACTGGGTGATCACCGACGGCAACGGCGAAGTCGAGGAAGTCCGCGGCCCCGGCGTCGTCGGGCAGACACCGGTGCTCGAACCCGGGCAGTCGTATGACTATGTCTCGGGCTGCGGGCTGACGACGCCGTCGGGGTCGATGCACGGCAGCTTCCGCATGCTGGCGGGCAAGGTGCCGTTCGACGCCGCCATTCCCAAGTTCGGGCTGCTCAGCCCGCCGCCGCGCGCGGCTCGCAAATGAAGCGCACGCACCTGCCGCTTAACGCGCTGCGCGTTTTCGACGCTGCCGCGCGACATTTGTCGTTCACCAAGGCTGCCGACGAACTCGCGGTGACGCCCGCCGCGGTCGGCCAGCAGATCCGCGCGCTCGAAGACGTGCTCGGCGTCGTGCTGTTCCGCCGCATGACGCGCAACCTCGAGCTGACGCCCGAGGCCGAGCGCGCGCTGCCGGCGTTGCGCGCGGGGTTCCTTGAATTCGAGGAGTCGGTGCGGCTGCTGCAGGAAGCGCAGGGCTCGAAGACGTTGACCTTGGCGGCACCGCGCGACCTGACGGCGAAATGGCTCGGCGTGCAGTTGGCCGCCTACACCGTGCTCAACCCCGATGTGCGCTTCGTCATCGTCTCGGCGGACGACGGCATCGATTTCACCCAGGCCAACCTCGACCTGGCGCTGGTTTTCGGCCCGGCGCCGAATGACGAGGGCGTCCACGGCAAGCCGCTCGGTGTCGAAACTTTGGTTACCGTCAGCTCACCCGGCCATACCAGCGACGGCTGTTTCATCCGCTATCCCGGCGACGCCATGCCGCCCGAAGGCTGCAGCACGCTGACCGTTGCCGATGCCGGGCTGGCGCTCGATGCGGCGGCCGCCGGGCTGGGCCGGGCACGCGTGCCGGCGCTGCTGGCCGCCGCCGATATCGCCAGCGGGCGCGTGGTCGCCAGCGGCGATCCCGAACCGATAGGTTCGGCATGGTGGCTGATGGCGCCGACGCCGCAATGGCGGCAGGCCAAGGTCAAGGCGTTGGTCGAGTTCCTGGGAACGCGGGTCTAGGCGCTAGCGGTCGCGGAACCAGCCGGTAATGGCGTAGCGGCCGACCGGCGACCAGCTCGGCACGAAGCTGACGTTATGGCGCTGCGGTACCGCGAACATGTTGAGCGCGTTGAAGCGTGGCCGGAACCCGGTGATGATGTCGCCGTCATCGTCATAGAAGTTGAGATAGCCGCCCCAGTCCTCGTGCCAGTCCTGCGTGAAGTTCATCACATAGGCGATGCGCCAGCCTTCGGCGACATGCGCGTCATGGTGCAGCCCGAGGAACTGGCCGGGGCCGAACAAGGTCGCCTGCGCGTCGGCCTTGACGAGGTCGGGCATCGCCGTGACCTCGCGCACCAGATCCATCAGCGGCGCGTCGTTGATATGCTCGACGAGCAGGTGCAACGGGCCTTCGGGGTCCCAGTTGTTCGCATACGCCGTGACCATCGGATAGCGTTGGTAGGAGAAGCCATAGCCGCGCGTCCGCACCCGCTGCGCAATCGACTGGCCCATGGTGCCGCGTTGCTGCGGCGACAGCTTGGCGAGGTCGGCGGGGCTGATGTCGGTCTGGCTGTTGCCGTCATTCCACGCCAGACCCCAGGGCGTTTGCTGCGACAGCACGTCATGGATCGTCGCGGCCGCATCCGCGGTCAGGAAGTTGCGGATTTGGACGCGGCGGTCGCGCGCGAACGTCGCTGCCAAAGCCGCCCGGTCGAGCCCGGGGTTGATCTTGAACAGCGGGATTTCGTCACTCATGCGGATGTCCTGATCGTGGCGCCGCTCACGCGTCGATCGCCTCGGCATCGACGGCTTCGGCGCTGGCCTGGATGAACGCGAAGCGGTGCTCGGGATTGCGTCCCATCAACCGCTCGACGAGGTCCTTGACGTCGGCGCGCGCATCATAGTCGGTCGGCAAGGTGACGCGCAGCAAGGTGCGCTTGGCCGGGTCCATCGTGGTTTCCTTGAGCTGCGACGCCGCCATTTCGCCAAGCCCCTTGAAGCGCCCGACCTCGACCTTGCCGCGGCCCTTGAACAGCGTCGCCTCAAGCTCGGCCTTGTGGGCATCGTCGCGGGCATAGGCAATCGTGCCGCCTTGCGCCAAGCGGTACAGCGGCGGCTGCGCGACGAACAGATGGCCGTCCTTCACCAGCCCCGGCATTTCCTGGAAGAAGAACGTCATCAACAGCGTCGTAATGTGCGCGCCGTCGACATCGGCGTCGGCCATGATGACGATGCGCTCATAGCGCAGCGCTTCGGGGTTGTAGCGGTCGCGGGTGCCGCAGCCGAGCGCCTGGATCAGGTCGGCGATTTCGGTGTTGGCGCCGATCTTGGCGCTGTTCGCCGACGCGACGTTGAGGATCTTGCCGCGGATCGGCAGCACCGCCTGCGTCTTGCGATCGCGCGCCTGCTTCGCCGAGCCGCCGGCGCTGTCGCCTTCGACGATGAACAATTCAGTGCCGGCGGCGTCATCGCTGGCGCAGTCGGTCAGCTTGCCGGGCAGCCGCAGGTTGCGCTTGTTGGTCGCGGTCTTGCGCTTGGTCGCCAGTTCGGCGCGGCGGCGCAGGCGTTCGTCCATGCGTTCGAGAACAAAGCCGAGCAGCGCGCGGCCACGATCCTGCGCGTCGCTGAGCCAATGGTCGAAATGGTCGCGGATGGCGCTTTCGACCAGTCGCGCAGCTTCGGGCGAGGTCAGGCGATCCTTGGTCTGGCTCTGGAACTGCGGGTCGCGGATGAACAGCGACAGCATGACCTCGGCGCCGGTCAGCACGTCCTCGGCCTGCACGTCGGTCGCCTTCTTCTGGTTGACCAGCGCCGCGAAGCCCTTGATGCCCTTGGTCAGCGCGGCGCGCAGGCCCGCCTCGTGGGTGCCGCCGTCGGGCGTCGGGATGGTGTTGCAATAATAGCTGCCCGAGCCTTCGCCGTAGAGCGGCCAAGCCACCGCCCATTCGACCGCACCCTGGCTGTCGGGAAGGTCGACGCGGCCGGCAAACAGCTCGGGCGACACCAGATCGCGGTCGCCCAGCTGTTCGCGCAAATGGTCGGCGAGCCCGCCGGGGAACTGGAACACCGCGCTGGCGGGCGTATCGTCATGGATCAGCGCGGGATCGCATTTCCAGCGGATTTCGACGCCGCGGAACAGATAGGCCTTTGACCGCGCCAGCCGGCACAGCCGCGCCGGCTTGAAGCGCGCGTCGGGGCCGAAGATTTCGGTGTCGGGCAGGAAGGCGACGCTGGTACCGCGCCGGCTTTGCACCGCGCCCAGCGCTTCGAGTTCGGAGGTCTTGTGGCCGCGCGAGAAGCTCTGGCGGAACAGTTCGCGGCCGCGCGCGACTTCGACGACCAGCCGCGACGACAGCGCGTTGACCACCGAAATGCCGACGCCGTGCAGCCCGCCGCTGGTCGCATAGGCCTTGCCCGAAAACTTCCCGCCCGAATGCAGCATCGTCATGATGACTTCGAGCGCCGATTTGTCGGGATATTTGGGGTGCGGATCGACCGGGATGCCGCGACCGTTATCGGTGATGGTCAGCGACCCATCGGCTTCAAGGCCGATTTCGATGCGCGTCGCATGGCCGGCGACGGCTTCGTCCATGGCATTGTCGAGAACTTCGGAGGCGAGGTGGTGCAGCGCGCGTTCGTCGACGCCGCCGATATACATGCCGGGCCGGCGGCGAACCGGTTCCAGGCCCTCGAGCACCTCGATGTGGCTGGCGTCATAGTCGGTCGAGGTCGCGGTCGCGCTGAAAAGGTCGCTCATGATGACAGTCTATAGAGCCGCAAGCGCGAACGCGAAAGTGGTAGAACAGGGGGAGAACGCTGCCATCGGCGTTTACCGGGGCCAGGCTGTCGAACCCGGAAAAAAGTTGCGCGATGTTAAAAAAAGCAGTTGCAATTGCTTTTGTTGCAGTGCACAACAATCAGGCCAACATGGCGATCCTCCCCAAGGATTTGACTAAGGGCCGGCGTGAAA
>CALMPZ010000093.1 GCA_937871645.1 uncultured Polymorphobacter sp. | reverse complement strand
GTCGCCGGGCGCTCTGTATCTGCCGCGTGCGCGACAAGGTTGACGCCGAAGCCGACGATCGTCGCGCCGGGGCTGCCCTCAAGCAATATGCCCGACACTTTGGTGCCGCCCAGCAGCAGGTCGTTGGGCCATTTGAGCCCGAGATGTTCCGCAGGGACCCAGTGCTGAAGCGCGCGATCGAGCGCCACTGCCGCGACGAATGACAGCTGCTGCGACGGTCCCTCGCCGGCTTGCGGTCGCGTCAGCACGCTGATGAACAGATTGCCGTCGAGCGACGACCACGCCCGCCCGCGCCGGCCGCGGCCGCCGCTTTGGCGCGTGGCGCGCACCCATAGACCGTCGGCGGCGCCGTCTAGCGTTGCCAGCCAGTCGTTCGTCGAGCCGATTTCGTCGAATTCGACGAGGGTGAAGGTCAAAGCGACTCCGCCTGCCCTACAGTAACGATGCCGCCGCATGCGTTGCCGAAGCGACCAGCGGCGTGATCGCCAGCATGCCGAGCGGCGAGCAGGCAATCGCGGCGACCCCGATCATCGCAGCATTTATGCGGCTGTCCGACGGCGCGAAGTGCGGCGCGGGCGTGTCGAAGTACATCGTCTTGATGACGCGCAGGTAGTAATAGGCGCCGACGACGCTGGCGATGACGCCGAGGATGGCGAGCGTGTAGAGGTGCGCGTTCATCGCCGCGGTGAACACCGCGAACTTCGGCCAGAAGCCGAGCAGCGGCGGGATGCCCGCCAGGCTGAACATGAAGATGGCGAGTGCTGCGGCAAGGCCGGGGCGCGAGCGCGACAGGCCGGCGAGGCTGTCGAGCGTTTCGACCGGCTTGCCGTCAGCGTCGCGCATCGCGAGCACGCACAGGAAGCTGCCGAGCGTCATCACCAGATAGACCGTCATGTAGAACAGCACCGCCGCAACGCCTTCGCGCGTGCCGGCGGCGAGGCCGATCAGCGCGAAGCCGATGTTGGCGATCGACGAGTAAGCCAGCAGTCGCTTGATGTTGGTCTGGCCGATGGCACCCACGGCACCGAGGAACATCGAGGCGATGGCGACGAAGGTGACGATCTGCTGCCAGTCGGCGTGCATCGGGCCGAAGGCTTCGACGGCGACGCGGATGAGCAGGCCCATCGCCGCCGCCTTGGGCGCCGAGGCGAAGAACGCCGCAACCGGCGTCGGTGCGCCTTCGTAAACGTCGGGCGTCCACATGTGGAACGGCACCGCCGAAATCTTGAACGCCAGCCCCGACAGGATAAACACCAGCCCTATGAGGACGCCGATGTTGCGCGCCGGGCCGCCAACCAAGGTCGCACCGAGCGCACTGAAGTTGGTGGTGCCGGCAAAGCCGTAAACCAGGCTGATGCCGTAAAGCAGGATGCCCGAGGCAAGCGCGCCGAGGACAAAATATTTGAGGCCGGCTTCGCTCGAGCGCGTCTCGTTGCGGTTGAACGCCGCGAGCACATACGCCGCAAGGCTCTGCAATTCGAGGCCGACATACAGCGATAGCATATCGTTGGCGCTGACCATCATGCACATGCCGGTGACGCCGAGCGTCAACAGCACCGGATATTCGAAGCGCGCGCTGCTGCTGCCCTTGAGATAGGGCAAGGCGAGCACCGCCGCGACGGCAGCAGACCCAAGGATCAGCAGTTTGAAATAGGCAGAGAAAGCGTCGGCAATATAGAGCCCGTCGAACGCCAGCACCGGGGTGCCGGCACCCTGCACGACCAGCACGCCGGCGACAGAGTAGAGTGCGACAGCCGCCCAGGTCAGCAACGGCAGACTGCGGTCACCGTTGAAGACACCGACCATCAGCAGCACCATCGCACCGATGCCGAGCACCAGTTCGGGGGCAATCGTGTGAAGCGAGACGAGCAACATTACTTGGCTCCCTGCTTCAACTGGGGAAAGACCACGGTCTGGACTCCGGGATTGGCGCGTTCGAGCCGGTCGAGCAGGCTGGTCACCGGCACATGCAGCGGGCGCAGGAACGCGCCGGGCGCGATGCCCATCCA
>CALMPZ010000092.1 GCA_937871645.1 uncultured Polymorphobacter sp. | reverse complement strand
GCAGGCCTCAGGCCTGCCCGGCGGAGGCCCTTCAATTGGCGTGAAAATGTCCATGAATTGCCGCCGCCATCGCCTTGCTGATGCCCGGCGCCTTTTCGAGGTCGGCGAGGCTGGCGTCGCGGACGGCGCGCGAGGTGCCGAAGTGCATTAGCAGTGCGCGCTTGCGTGCGGGCCCGATGCCGGGGACGTCGTCGAGCGGGTTGGCGGTGATGGCTTTGCTGCGCTTGGCACGGTGCGCGCCGATGGCGAAGCGGTGCGCTTCGTCGCGTAGCCGCTGCAGGAAGAACAGCCGCGCGTCGTTGACCGGCAGGCTGATTTCGCGACCCGAAGTCAGGTGGAAGGTTTCGCGGCCGGCATTGCGGTCGGGGCCCTTGGCGACGCCGACCAGCGCGACGCCTTCGACGCCGAGCTCGGTGAGCACCTCGACGACGCTCGACAATTGCCCCTTGCCGCCATCGATGAGCAGCAGGTCGGGCCAGTCGCCGGTCGTGCGATCGGGGTCTTCGCGTTCGAGCCGGACGAAGCGCCGGGTCAGCATCGCCTTCATCATCGCGAAGTCGTCGCCCGGCGTGATGCTCGGGTCGTTCATGTTGAACTTGCGGTAGGCGCCCTTGCGGAAGCCCTCGGGGCCGGCAACGATCATCGCGCCTACGGCGTTGGTGCCCGACACATGGCTGTTGTCATAGACTTCGACGCGCTGCGGGGTCGCGTCGAGTTCGAACAGTTCGCCGATTTCACTGAGCAGTCGGCCCTGCGTCGTCGATTCCGCCAGCCGCCGGTCGAGCGCTTCGACGGCATTGCGCTGTGCGGTCTCGACCAGCTTGCGCGCCGCGCCGCGCACCGGCACCCGCAGGACCACGCGCTTGCCGGCGCGTTCGGACAGCGCCTCGGTCAGCAGCGCCGCCTCGTCGAGCGTGCGGTCGAGCATGATCTCGCGCGGGGTCGGCACGTCCTCATAGAATTGCCCGAGGAACGCCGACAGGATTTCATCCTCGCCGACATCGGCGGTGTGCGCCGGGAAGAAGGCGCGGTGGCCCCAGTTCTGGCCGCCGCGGATGAAGAAGATCTGGATGCAGATCGCCCCCGACTTCGCCGCCATCGCAATGACATCGGCGTCGGTCGCAGCACCGGCCTTGCTGTTGTCGGCGTTGACCGCCTGGCTGCCCTGGACATAGGTCAGCGCGCGCAGCCGGTCGCGGACCAGCGCGGCGCGTTCGAAATCGAGCGCCTCGGCTGCCGATTCCATCGCGGTGCCGAGCTTGCGCTGCACCTCCTGGCTGCGCCCCGACAGGAACGCCTTGGCGTCATCGACCAGCTCGGCATAGGCGGCGGGCTCGATGCGCCCGACGCACGGCGCCGAGCAACGGCGGATCTGATACAGCAGGCAAGGCCGGGTGCGGTTGGCGAAATAGCTGTCCGAGCACGACCGCAACAGGAACACCTTCTGCAGCGCATTGAGTGTCGTGTTGACCGCGCCGGCGCTGGCGAACGGGCCGTAGTACAGACCCTTGCCGACGCGCGCGCCGCGATGCTTCGAAATCCGTGCAAATTCATGGTCTTCGCGCAGGAAGATAAAGGGGAAACTCTTGTCGTCGCGCAGCAGCACATTGTACGGCGGCCGGAAGCGCTTGATGAGCTGCGCTTCGAGCAGCAGCGCCTCGGGCTCCGAGCCCGTCGTGACAATCGTCATCGACCGCGTCTGCGCCACCATGCGCTGCAGCCGGCGCGGCAGCCGCGTAACCTGCGTATAGTTGAGCACACGGTTCTTGAGGCTCTTCGCCTTGCCGACATAGAGTACGTCACCGCCGGCGCTGAGCATCCGGTAAACACCGGGCCGCGCCGGCAAGGTCCGCAGCACATTGCGGATCGCCGCCACGCCGGCGTCCAAGTCAGGCGTGTCTCCCCCACGCAATGCGTAGGTCGCCGATTCCTCGGAAAATCGGTCAGGGATCGTGGGTTCGGCCATCTTGCTCAGACTTAGGCGCGACCGGCGCGCGGCTCAACCACCGCGACAAGCTTATCCACGGAGTCTGTGGATAAGCCTATGGGCGAGGCGCGCATGAAACCGCCGCGTCCAGCGCGCAAACTGTGCGCGGCTTGGTGTGCTTAAAAACTGGGCGACGCGGTCGTAGGGGGGGCAGGAAGGGCCTCCGGCGGGCAGGCCTGAGGCCTGCACCCATTTGAAGAAAACGGCCGTCATCCCGGCGAAAGCCGGGACCCATCGCCAGCGATGCAGGGGTTATCGGCGATAGCGATGGGTCCCGGCTTTCGCCGGAATAGCCAAAAAATCGAATGGGTGCAGGCCTCAGGCCTGCCCGCCGGAGGCCCTTAATGCCCTTGCTTCAACGCCGGTGCCGGCCCGAACGCCACGTCGCTGTCGGCGGCCAGCCACGCCGTCACCGCATAGGCCGCGACGTTCTGCGCGAGCTGCGCCGGGTCGACCTTGTCGAAGGTGTCGTCGGGGGTGTGGTGCAGGTCGAAGTAGTGCGTGCCGTCCTGGTGCAGGCGCAGCGTCGGCAGCGTCGGGCCGAGCGGGCCGAGGTCCGAGCCGCCGCCATTGGCATTGTCGGTCGTCGGGTTGATGCCGAGCGGGGCGAGGACGCGCTGCATCGCGCGCACCGTCGGGATGCCGGTTTCGGCAACGTGCGAGGTGATTTTCCAGATGCGGTCGGCGCCGAAGTCCGATTCCATCGCCAGCACATGTTTTTCGGTGCCGTGGCGCTTGCCGTAATCGTCGCCGCCCATGCCGCCGATTTCCTCGGCGCCGAACAACACGACGCGGACGGTGCGGCGCGGGCCTTGCTGCGCCTGGGTCTTGATCAGCTTCGCGGCCGCCATTGCGATGACGACGCCGGCGCCGTCATCGACCGCGCCGGTGCCAAGGTCCCAGCTGTCGAGGTGGCCGCCGATCAGCACGATTTCGTCGGGGGCGCTGCGGCCGGGGATTTCACCGATGACATTGCCCGACACGCCGTCGCCCTTGAACGCCGGGGTCAGCACCAGCTTCATCCGCACCGGCCCGCCGCGGGCGAACAGCTGCCGCATCAGGTCGCCATCGGGCACCGACAGCGCGCCGGCGGGGATGGGCGCCATCTTGGCACCGACAACCTTGCTGCCGCCAGTGACCGGCACCGCGGGCAAGGCGTTTTCCCAATCGGTGACGCCCGTGTGCGCCACCCGCGCATCATTGGTACCGAGCGAGCGGATGACGACGCCGATGGCGCCCTTCGACGCGGCGATCGAGGGTCCGACAAAGCGCACCGCGCCGAACGCGCCGTAGCTCGATCCGTCCTGCGTCGGCTGCATGTAATGGTCGAGGAAGGCGATCTTGCCGGTGAGGCTGCCGGCCGGCGCGGCGACCAGATCGTCGAAACTGGCAAAGCGCACGACCTCGGCCTCGATACCCGCCGCCGGCGTCGCGCCGCTATGGCCGAGCGCGGTGACGACGAGGCGTTGCGGGGTGGGGGCGGTGACTTCGGCAGTCTCGACGCCGCGAACCCATAGTGGCACCTTGAACTCCTCGACGCGGACATTGGCGAAGCCCAGCGCCTGCATCTTCTTGACCGCCCAGTCGCGGCCGCGGGCTTCGGCCTCGGTGCCGGCCAGCCGCTGCCCGACTTCGGTGGTCAGGCTTTCGAGCAGCCGGTAGCCGGTGTCGCTGGCGACGGCCTGGTCGCGTAGCCTGGTCGCTGCGGCGACTGCGGTGGCATCGGGTGCCACCGGGGCGGCCCAGACCGGCACAGCGACAACGGCAGCCAAACGCACGGCTCCCTCGGACATTTCAGTATTCCCTTGGACGCCAGCCACTTTCAACGACTGCGCCGCAATAGGCAACGCCTGTCCGCACGCTATCCGTCGCTACACTGGA
The DNA here is from genome assembly GCA_937871645.1 of uncultured Polymorphobacter sp. Taxonomy (GTDB): domain Bacteria; phylum Pseudomonadota; class Alphaproteobacteria; order Sphingomonadales; family Sphingomonadaceae; genus Polymorphobacter_A. The sequence continues at coordinate 2,489 of CALMPZ010000092.1, read as the reverse complement.
CCCGCGCCCCCTGTATCGGCTAGAGAGCCGCAATCCTTGCCCACCCCAGACTACGGAGCCATTCCCTTGGCCTATCAATACGCTTATGTGATGAAGGGCCTGTCGAAGGCCTATCCCGGCCAGAAGCCGGTGTTCAAGGACATCACGCTCAGCTTCCTGCCCGGCGCCAAGATCGGCGTCATCGGCCCCAACGGCGCCGGTAAGTCGACGCTGCTCAAGGTGATCGCCGGCATCGACAAGGAGTATCAGGGCGAGGCCTGGGCGGCCGAAGGTATTCGCGTCGGCTATCTGGCGCAGGAGCCGCAGCTCGACCCGACCAAGACGGTGCGCGAGAATGTTACCGACGGCGTGCGCGGCGTCGCCGACATGGTGGCGCGTTTTAACGCAGTCGCCGCCGAAATGGGCGACCCCAAGGACGATACCGACTTTGACGCGTTGATGGCCGAAATGGGCGAGCTGCAGGAAAAGATCGACGCCGTCGACGGCTGGACACTCGACAACCAGCTTGAGATCGCCATGGACGCGCTGCGCTGCCCGCCGGGGGACTCCAGCATCGACCGGTTGTCGGGCGGTGAAAAGCGCCGCGTCGCGCTGTGCAAGCTGCTGCTCGAAAAGCCCGAAATCCTGCTGCTCGACGAACCGACCAACCACTTGGACGCCGAATCGGTGGCGTGGCTCGAAAAGCATCTGCAGGACTATGCCGGCATGTGCATTCTGGTCACCCATGACCGCTACTTCCTCGACAATGTCGTGAAGTGGGTGCTCGAACTCGACCGCGGCAATGCGCTGCCGTTCGAGGGCAATTATTCGGCGTGGCTCGAAGCCAAGTCGAAGCGCATGGCGCAGGAAGGCCGCGAAGACGAAAGCCGCGAAAAGGCCATCAAGGACGAGCTGGCGTGGATTCGCTCATCCCCCAAGGCGCGCCAGTCGAAGTCGAAGGCACGCATCAAGGCGTTCGATGAGCTCGTCGAGAAGCAGGCCAACCGTCGCCTCGGCAGCGCGCAGATCCTGATCCAGATTCCCGAGCGCCTCGGCAACACCGTCATCGAAGCCAAGAACCTCACGAAAAGCTACGGCGACCGCGTGCTGATCGACGACCTCAGCTTCAGCCTGCCGCCGGGTGGCATCGTCGGCGTCATCGGCCCCAACGGCGCCGGCAAGACGACGCTGTTCCGCATGATCACCGGCCAGGAGCAGCCCGATTCGGGCAGCATCCGCGTCGGCGACACCGTCAAGCTCGGCTATGTCGACCAGTCGCGCGACCACCTCGACCCCAACAAGAACGTCTGGGAAGAAATCTCCGGCGGCAACGAGAAGTTCTACTTCGGCAAGAACGAAGTGCTGACGCGCGCCTATACCGGCGCGTTCAACTTCAAGGGCGCCGACCAGCAGAAAAAGGTCGGCCAGCTGTCGGGCGGTGAACGCAACCGTGTCCATATGGCGAAGATGCTGGTGCAGGGCGGCAACGTGCTGCTGCTCGATGAACCGACCAACGATCTCGACGTCGAAACCTTGCGCGCACTCGAAGAAGCGCTCGAAAGCTTCGCCGGCTGCGCGGTGGTCATCAGCCATGACCGCTTCTTCCTTGACCGTCTTGCGACGCACATCCTGGCGTTCGAAGGCGACAGCCATGTCGAATGGTTCGAAGGCAATTTCGAAGCCTACGAAGAGGACAAGCATCGCCGCATGGGCGCTGCCGCCGACCGTCCGCACGCACTGACCTACAAGCGGCTGACACGCTGAGGCGTGGCTTGCCATGACCGCGTCCGATACCGGGCCTGAAGACCCGACCGGGCGCGTGCAGGCGGCCGACCGCGACCGCTACCTCGCGGTGCTGCACGCACCCGCGGCGGCGCGTGATGGCTTGTTCGCGCTGTTCGCGCTCGATCTCGAACTCGCGCAGGTCGTCGCGACAACCAGCGAGCCGCTGCTCGGTGAAATCCGGCTGGCGTGGTGGCGCGAGCAACTGGCGCGGCTCGATACCGCACCGGCGCCAGCGCAGCCGACACTGGCGGCGCTGGCGCAGCATGTTGTCTTGGCGGGCGTCAGCGGGGCCAGCCTCGAGCCGCTCGAAGACGCGCATCTGGTGTTGCTGCTCGACGAACATTTCGATGCCGACCAGCTCGACCGCTATCTCGCCAATCGCGGTGGGGCGTTGTTCGCCGCGGCAGCCAAGCTTCTGGGCGGCGATGTTGCTGCAGCGCAAAAATTGGGCCGCTGCTGGGCACTTGGCGAATTCGTCCGGCGCGGCGAAAGGCCGCCGTTCGTGGCGCGCGACCTGCTCGAAGCGGTGCGGCAAAAGTCGGTTGTCCGGCCCGCCGACCGCGCGTTGCGCCCCCTGGCCGGATTGGCGCGGTTGGCGATCGCCGATGTCGATGCGGTGCTCGCTGGCCGCGACCTTGGCCCGCGCGGCAGTGCCGGGCGCCAGCTGCGGCTATTGCGCACGATGCTGACCGGGCGCTGAGCTGCGGCGGCGACGCGCCTTGCCG
>CALMPZ010000091.1 GCA_937871645.1 uncultured Polymorphobacter sp. | reverse complement strand
CTTTGCCCGCGCCCTTGCTTGACCTGTTCTTCAAAACAACCCCGAAATCCCCGCTGCTCACCCTGAGCCTGTCGAAGGGTTGGTGACAGCACAGCCGCCGTCACGCCGCCGTACCCTCACCCCGCCGCGCGAAGTCGTGCGAGTCGCCTTCTCCCGCAGGGGGAGAGGGAAGCGTGCGCTAATCACCCACCAGCTTGACCAGCTTGCGCTCCAGCGGCGCCAGCACCGAGCCGAGTTCGGTGCCGCGTTTCAAGACCGCACCGGCCTCGCCGATCAGCGCGTACATGCCCTGCTTGTGGCGCAGCTCGGGACGTTTGACGACTTGGAACTCGGGGCGCTCGCTGGCGCGGCGGAACGCCGAAAACACTGCCGCCTCACGCCCGAGGTCGAGCGCATAGTCGCGCCAATGCCCCGCCGCAACCATCCGGCCATATATGTTGAGGATGGCATTGAGTTCGAGCCGGTCGAAGACCGTTTGCGGCACGGCACGCGGGAAGGCGGCAATGTTCGATGTCGCCTCCGCCACGGTTTGCGGCTCAGCCCTTCTTCGACTTGGCGACGGGTTGTTCAGCGGTCAGTGCCGCGACTTGAGCGCGCAGTACTTCCATTTCGCAGCGCAAAATCTCGAACTTCTGCGTTTCGGGGTCGAACATCTGACTGCACGGCGTGCCGTACGGGATGAACGATCGCGCATAGTCGTTGGCATCCACCAAAGTCGACTTCGCCGGAATGCCGACCATCGTCGCGCCTTCGGGAACATCGCGCGTCACCACGGCATTGGCACCGACGCGGGCGCGGGTGCCGACGATGATCGGGCCGAGCACCTGCGCGCCCGAACCGATGATTACGCCGTCCATCAGCGTCGGGTGGCGCTTGCCGGCGATGCCGTTGGCGGGATCGGTGCCGCCGAGCGTCACGCACTGGTAGATGGTGACATTGTCGCCGATTTCAGCGGTCTCGCCGATGACGACGAAGCCGTGATCGATGAAGAAGTTGGCACCGATGCGGGCACCCGGATGGATGTCGATTGCCGTCAGGAAGCGGCTGAAATGATTGACAATTCGTGCCAGCAAAAACAGCCGCAGCTTGAAAAGCGCATGCGCGATGCGGTGGAATCCGAGCGCCCAGACACCGGGGTAAGTCAGGATTTCCCAACGCGACCGCGGCGCCGGATCGCGCGCCTTGATCGAATCGAGATACTTGCCGAAGCTGGCAATCATGGAGCCTCCCCGGGACATGAGTCCCACTTAATTCTCCGTCATATACGCCAGTGCGGGGCAATATGCCAGCGCGTCGGCAAGCGCCGCGCCGCAGGGTCAGGCCGCCGCCGCGACCGTCTCCGCCGGGGCCAGGCGGATCAGGTGGTCGAAGGCCGAAAGCGCCGCTTTCGAACCTTCGCCCATCGAAATGACGATCTGTTTGTATGGCACCGTCGTCACGTCACCCGCAGCATAGATGCCGGGGATCGACGTTTCGCAACGCGCATCGATCTCGATTTCGCCACGCGGGCTCAATGCGACCGTGCCCTTGAGCCATTCGGTGTTGGGCACCAGGCCGATCTGCACGAAGATGCCCTCAAGCTCGATCTGATGCGCGGTGTCGGTCGTGCGGTCGGTGTAGCTCAGCCCTGTGACCTTCGCGCCGTCGCCGTGGACTTCGGTCGACAGCGCCGAGACGATGACGGTGACGTTGGGCAGGCTGCGCAGCTTGCGCTGCAGCACTTCGTCAGCGCGCAACTGATGGTCGAATTCGATCAGCGTGACATGCGCCACGATGCCGGCAAGGTCGATTGCCGCCTCGACGCCGCTGTTGCCGCCGCCGATGACCGCGGTGCGCTTGCCCTTGTACAGCGGGCCGTCGCAGTGCGGGCAATACGCAACGCCCTTGTTGCGATACGCGTCCTCGCCCGGCACGTTCATCTGGCGCCAGCGCGCGCCGGTGGCGAGCACCAGCGTCTTCGCCTTGAGCGAGGCGCCATTGTCGAACACGACTTCGTGCAGGCCGTCGCTGACGGTCGCCGGGATCAGCTTGGCGGCGCGCTGCAGGTTCATGATATCGACGTCATAATCGCGGACATGGCGTTCGAGCTCGGCCGCCAGCTTCGGGCCGTCGGTGTGCGGGATCGAGATGAAGTTCTCGATGCCCATCGTGTCGAGCACCTGGCCGCCGAAGCGTTCGGCCGCAACGCCGGTGCGGATGCCCTTGCGCGCCGCGTAGATCGCGGCAGCAGCGCCGGCAGGGCCACCGCCGACGACGAGCACGTCATAGGGCGCACGCGCGTCCATGTCGGCAGCCGCGCGCTGCGTTGCGCCGGTGTCGAGCTTGGCGACGATCTGCTCGAGCTCCATGCGGCCCGAACCGAAAACTTCGCCGTTGAGGAACACCATCGGCACCGCCATCACCTTGCGCGCATCGACTTCGGCCTGAAACAGCGCGCCGTCGATCGCGGTGTGGTGGATGCGCGGATTGAGCACCGCCATCAGGTTGAGCGCCTGCACGACATCGGGGCAGTTCTGGCACGACAGCGAGAAATAGGTTTCGAAGTTGAAGTCGCCCTGCAGGCCGCGCACCGCATCGAGCAGCGCCGGTGCGGCCTTCGACGGATGCCCGCCGACCTGCAGCAGCGCCAGCACCAGCGAGGTGAACTCATGCCCCATCGGCAGCCCGGCGAAGGTCACGCCGATGTCGGTACCAGTGCGGCGGATCATGAAACTGGGAACGCGCTTGTCCTTGCCGCCAGCGACGACGCTGACCTTGTCCGACAGCGCGGCAATCTCGTCGATCAGTTCGGCGAGTTCGCGCGACTTGGGGCTATCATCGAGGCTCGTCACCAGCTCGATCGGCTGCGTGATGTTGACCAAATAGGCCTTGAGCTGCTGCGTGAGATTGGCGTCGAGCATGAGCGTGTCCGATATTGGGTAGGGCGAAGATAGTGCCTCCGGCGGGCAGGCCAGTTCTTATCCAAGAATGGGGGCCTGCACCCAATTGTTTGGCACGGCGCCAAATCAATGGGTGCAGGGTCCAGACCCTGCCCGCCGGAGGCTCTTAAACGTTAGATCTTGCCGACGAGATCGAGCGACGGGGCGAGCGTCTTTTCGCCTTCCTGCCACTTGGCCGGGCAGACTTCGCCGGGGTGCGATGCGACATACTGCGCGGCCTTGACCTTGCGCAGCAGTTCGCTGGCGTCGCGGCCGATGCCGCCGGCGTTGACTTCGACGATCTGGATCTTGCCATCGGGATCGACGACGAAGGTGCCGCGATCGGCGAGGCCGGCTTCTTCGATCATCACGTCGAAGTTGCGGGTGATAGCGCCCGTCGGGTCACCGACCATGACATACTTGATCTTGCCGATGGCCGGCGAGGTGTCGCTCCACGCCTTGTGCGCGAAGTGCGTGTCGGTCGAGACGCTGTAGATTTCGACGCCGAGCTTCTTGAATTCGGCATAGTTGTCGGCGAGGTCTTCGAGCTCGGTCGGGCAGACGAAGGTGAAGTCGGCCGGGTAGAAGAACACCACCGACCACTTGCCCTTGAGATCAGCTTCGGTGACGGCGAGGAACTTGCCGTCCTGATAGGCCTGCGCGCTGAACGGCTTAACTGCGGTGTTGATGAGGGACATGGATGCTCCTGTGGCTTGGTTGAACGGGTTGAACGCTGTTCGGATATGCGGTGCGCGCCGACAAATCCAATTGCTTTTTTGCGACAAGCTGATTGACTGAGGCGATTAAAGCCGCATCTTAGATTGAACGCGGCGATTTTGACCGAATTCCATCGAAGGGCCAGCATGCGCTATTTGCCGACGATCAAGCAGCTGCAATATCTGACCGCGCTGCACGCCCACGGCCATTTCGGCCGCGCGGCCGACGCCTGCTTCGTCACCCAATCGACGCTGTCATCGGGGTTGCGCGAGCTCGAAACGTTGCTGGATGTCGTGTTGGTCGAACGCACCCGCCGCGTCGTGCGTTTCACGCCGCTGGGCGAACGCATTGCCACCAAGGCGTTCATCGTGTTGCGTGAGGCCGACGAGCTGGCGGCACTGGCAAATGCTGCCGCCAAGCCGCTTGGCGGCGAGTTGCGGCTCGGCGTCATTCCGACGATTGCGCCGTTCCTGCTGCCGCGGTTGTTGCCCAAGCTGCGTGCGGCGTTTCCCGACCTCAAGCTCTACCTGCGCGAGGAAATGAGCGCGCAGGCCTGTGAGGCGCTGTCACGCGGCCAGCTCGATTGCGTGCTGTTGGCGCTGCCCTATGCCTGTGGCGATGTCGTCGCCAAGCCGCTGTTTGAAGATGCCTTCAACCTTGCGTTCCATCCCGATGACTTTATTGACCCGCCGCCGACCATCGCCCCGCAGCGCATCGACGCCAGCAGCCTGCTGCTGCTGGAGGATGGGCACTGCCTCAAGGATCAGGGCCTTGCCGCCTGCGGCCGCCCCGAACTGCGCGCCGAATCGGTACACCTCGGCACGTCGCTGCATACGCTGGTGCAGATGGTCGCCAACCGGCTGGGCCAGACGCTACTGCCGCAAATGGCGATCGACGCCGGCATCCTCGCCGGCACGCCGGTCATCGCGCGGCGCCTCGAAGGTGCGCACGCCAGCCGCCAGATCGCGCTGGTCTGGCGCGCCTCGTCACCGCGTGCGGCGGAGTTTGAAATGTTGGGTGACGCGTTGATTGCGGCGGCGGCTTAGCAAGAGCCTCCGGCGGGCAGGCCTGGGGCCTGCACCCATTTGAAAAAAAAACTACCGTCATCCCGGCGAAGGCCGGGACCCAGCTTCTTATTGGTGCGGGTGAAAAGAAAGCTGGGTCCCGGCCTACGCCAGGATGACGAAAGAAAACAAACGGGTGCAGGCCTCAGGCCTGCCCGCCGGAGGCCCTTAAAGCCCTTAGCGCTTGCTCAGCGGCACATAATCGCGCTGTGTCGCGCCCAGATACAACTGCCGCGGGCGGCCGATCTTCTGTTCAGGATCGGCGATCATTTCGTTCCACTGTGCGACCCAACCGACGGTGCGCGAGATTGCGAACAGCACGGTGAACATCGATGTCGGGAAGCCGATCGCCGACATGACGACGCCCGAGTAGAAATCGACGTTGGGGTAGAGCTTCTTCTCGATGAAATAGGGGTCGTTGAGCGCGATCTTTTCGAGTTCGCGGGCGACGTCGAAGATCGGGTCCTTGAGGTTGAGCTCGTCGAGCACCTTGCGTGCGGTCTGGCCCATGACCTTGGCGCGCGGATCGTAGTTTTTGTAGACGCGGTGGCCAAAGCCCATCAGGCGGAACGGGTCGTCCTTGTTCTTGGCACGCGCGATGAATTCGGGGATGCGATCGACGGTGCCGATTTCGCGCAGCATGTTGAGTGCGGCCTCGTTGGCGCCGCCGTGTGCGGGGCCCCACAGGCAGGCGATGCCGGCGGCGATGCACGCGAACGGATTGGCGCCCGATGAGCCGGCAAGACGCACGGTCGACGTCGACGCGTTCTGTTCATGGTCGGCCTGGAGAATCATCAGCTTTTCCATGGCGTCTTCCACGACCGGATTGACGACATAGGGCTCGGCCGGCACGCCGAAGGTCATGCGCAGGAAATTGCCGGTGAACGACAGCGAGTTGTCGGGGTACACGAACGGCTGACCCACGGCATATTTATACGCCATCGCCGCCAGCGTCGGCATCTTGGCGATCAGCCGGTGGCTGGCGATGATGCGCTGGTGCGGGTCTTGGATGTCGGTCGAATCGTGATAAAATGCCGCCATGGCGCCGACGACGCCGCACATGATCGCCATCGGGTGCGCGTCGCGGCGGAAGCCACGGTAGAACATCGCAAGCTGTTCATGCACCATCGTGTGGCGCGTCAGCGTCGTCGTGAACTGGGCATATTCGGCCTTCGACGGCAATTCGCCGTTGAGCAGCAGATAGGCGACTTCCATGAAGTTCGACTGTTCGGCGAGCTGGTCGATCGGGTAGCCGCGGTGCAGCAGCGTGCCGACATCGCCGTCGATGTAGGTGATGCGCGATTCGCACGACGCGGTGCTGGTGAAACCGGGATCATAGGTGAAGCGGCCGGTGGCGCCGTACAGCTTGCGGATGTCGATGACATCCGGGCCGACCGTGCCCGACAGCACGGGCATCTGGACTTCGGTGCCGTCGACATCGACCTTGGCGAAATTGCTCATCACTGCTTCCCCTTAGCGAGCTCGATTGCATCGGCAATCCGGCCCAGACTTTCCTCACGACCCAACTGTTCGAGGACCTCGAAGATCCCCGGCGAGGTGGTACTGCCCGTTACGGCGGCACGCAACGGCTGTGCAAGCTTGCCGAGACCCAGTTCGCGGGACTCGGCGATGGCTCGAACGGCCGCCTCGGTTG
>CALMPZ010000090.1 GCA_937871645.1 uncultured Polymorphobacter sp. | reverse complement strand
ATCGTATCTCTGCACCAGATCGCGTCCGAGTGGCGGCAGCCAGACCGCGGCATCATCGGCGAGGCCGCGCGCCGCCTTGTGCGTAGCGAGCGGCGCCAGCAGCTGCGCGATCAGGTCGCGCTCGCGCAAATCTTGTCCAATCGCGTTTTCAGGGCCTCCGGCGGGCAGGGCCGCAGGCCCTGCACCCAATTATGCGCACGGGTTTGCAACGACCAACGCCGGCAATATGGCACCGTCTCAACATATGGGTGCAGGGCCTGCGGCCCTGCCCGCCGGAGGCCCTTCGACCGCACTCAGCCCCGCGTCAGCCGCGCCACCGCATCGAGCAGCGCGTTGGCGAACGCGGTTTCCTTGGCGTGGTAGAACGCATGCGCGACATCGAGATATTCGTTGATAACCGTTGCCGTCGGCACATCGGGGCGCGCCAGCAGTTCATAGACGCCGGCGCGCAATATGCCGCGCATCGGCCGGTCGAGCCGGTCGAGCGCCCAGCCGCTGGCGAGGTTGGCGGTGATCAGTGCATCGATTTCATCGCCGCGCGCTACGGCTCCGGCGACGATGTCGTCGAACAGCTCGGGGTCGGCGTTGCGGTATTCTTCGCCCTCGATCGTCGCGCCGAGCCGGTGGTTGTGAAACTCGGTGAGCAGCTTGGCGACAGGATCGCCCGACATCTCGCGCTGGTACAGCGCCTGCACGGCAGCGAGGCGCGCCGAGGCACGCGCGCTGCCCTTGCCGGCTTTACGGGGTTTTGATGGCGTCATCCGCGCGTCTGTAGCGGCGCGCGCCGCCTGTGTCACGCCTCAGGCGAACTTCTCGCGCAGCGCCAGCATGGCGAGTGCCGCCTTGGCCGCCTCGCCACCCTTGTCCTTTTCGGTGACGCGGGCGCGCGCCCAGGCTTGCGCTTCGTTCTCGACCGTCAGGATACCGTTGCCGATCGGCAGCCCGTCGAGCGACAGTGCCATCAGCCCGCGGGCGCTTTCGTTCGACACGACTTCGAAGTGGAAGGTCTCGCCGCGGATGACGGTGCCCAAAGCGACATAGCCGTCATAGGCACCGCTTTCGGCGGCCAGCCCGATGGCGGCGGGGATTTCGAGCGCGCCGGGCACCGATACGACGTCATAGGTGGCATTGGCGGCGGTCAGTGCCGCCTGTGCGCCGCTGAGCAGTGCGTTGGCGATGGCGTCATAGAAGCGCGCTTCGACGATGAGGAAATGTGCCATGGGGAGGTCCTTTAGTCGTCGAGGGGAATGGGGCGTTCGCCGACCACGGTCAAGCCGTAGCCGGTGATGCCGATGATCGTGCGGTGCGCATTGGTCAGCAGGATCATGTCGCTGACGCCGAGGTCGGTGAGGATCTGCGCGCCGATACCATAGTCGCGCAGTTCGAAGCTCTGCCCGGCGTCCTTGGCCTTCATCTGCGACGAAATCGCGTCGGGACGCGCGTCACGGATGATGACGACGATGCCGGCACCCTCTTCGCCGATGATGTCCATGGCGCGCTGCAACTGGCCGGCGCGGCCGCCGACTTCGCCGAACAGGTCGGTGAACATCGACATGCTGTGCATACGCACCAGCGTCGGCTTGCCGGGTTCGACGCGGCCCTTCTGCAGCACCATATGCTCGGCATATTCGGCGGTGTTGACATAGGTCTTGGCGGTCCAACTGCCGCCGTGCTTGCTCTCGAGCCTGGTTTCGGCGAGGCACTTCACCAGATTGTCGTTCTGGTGGCGGTAAGCGATGAGGTCGCGGATCGTGCCGATCTTCAGGCCGTGCTCGGCGGCGAAAATCTGCAAATCGGGCAGCCGTGCCATCGTGCCGTCATCGTTCATGATCTCGCAGATGACGCCCGACGGGTTGAGGCCGGCCAGGCGCGCGACATCGACCGAGGCTTCGGTATGGCCGGCGCGGACCAGCACGCCGCCGTCCTTGGCGACCAGCGGGAAAACGTGGCCGGGGGTGACGATGTGTTCGCGACCTTTGCTGGCATCGATGGCGACAGCAATCGTGCGGGCGCGGTCGGCCGCCGAAATGCCGGTGGTGACGCCTTCATGTGCCTCGATCGACACGGTGAACGCGGTATGGTGGCGCGTACCGTTGTGCTGCGCCATCAGCGGCAGCCCGAGCTGCTTGACGCGGTCGGATGCCAGCGCGAGGCAGATCAGCCCGCGGCCGTAGCGCGCCATGAAGTTGACTGCATCCGGCGTCGCCATCTGCGCCGGGATGACAAGGTCGCCCTCGTTCTCGCGGTCTTCGTCATCGACGAGGATGAACATCCGGCCGTTCTTGGCCTCGTTGATGATCTCCTCGACGCTCGCCATCACCTTGCCGGGGTGGCGGCCATCGATGAACGCCGCGAGCTTCTTGAGCGTGTCCGAGGTCGGGTTCCAATCATCGTCATCAAGGTTGCGCAGCGAGTTGGCGTGCAGCCCGGCGGCACGGGCGAGGCCCGAGCGGGTTTCGTTGCCTTCGGCGACCAGCGCGCGGATGCGTTCGATTAGGGTTGTGCTCATGCGAAGCGTCCTGACATTTCAATGTGCGGTTGGTGCATCTGTCACATTGGAATGTCAAGCGGCTGTCGGCACGAAGCCCGCTGCACTTGATCCTCCCCGGCTTCGGGGAGGGGGACCGCCACTTGGCGGTGGAGGGGTTGTCGCTAACGCCGCCTGCGCATTACCCCTCCACCATGCGAAGTGCATGGTCCCCCTCCCCGAAGACGGGGAGGATCAAGAGCGCTAATTCGCCAGCGATTCGCGCATGCGTTCGAGGTAGCGCGCCAGCACGTCGATCTCGATATTGACCGAATCGCCTTCCGCCAGCGCGCCGAGCGTCGTCCATTCGGCGGTGTGCGGGATGATGTTGACGGTGAACAGCGTCGCTTCCGGCGTGTCGTGCACGGCGTTGACCGTCAGGCTGACGCCGTCGATGGTGATCGAGCCCTTGGCGGCGATGCAGGCGCCCTGGATGCGCGGCGCGGCGAATTCGAAGCCGATCGAGCCGCCGTCGGTCCAGCGCCGGGCGACGGTTGCCACCGCATCGACATGGCCGGTGACGATATGGCCGCCGAGCTCGTCGCCGACCTTGAGTGCGCGTTCGAGGTTGAGCTTTGCGCCCGCGACGAAATGCCCGGGCGCTGATTTCGACAGCGTTTCGTGGCTGGCGTCAACGGCGAACCAGCCGGCGCCCTTTTCGACCACGGTCAGGCAAACGCCCGAGCACGCAATCGATGCGCCGATGGCGACGCCCGCCATGTCATAGCCGCTGGTGATGACGACGCGCAGGTCGGCGCGCTGAGTCGCCGATTCCACGGTGCCGATGTCGGTGATGATGCCTGTAAACATGCGCGCGAACCTAGCGGACCGGCGCGCGCAGGTAAACCTCTGCGCGGTCGGGGGCGAGTTCGGTGACGCCGGCGGGAACCCAACGACCGTGCGCGTCGGCCAGATCGGGCAGGCCGAGATCGCCGATGCCGGGCTTGCCGCCGACGATGATGGGGGCGCGGTAGATGAGCAGCCGGTCGACGCG
>CALMPZ010000089.1 GCA_937871645.1 uncultured Polymorphobacter sp. | reverse complement strand
TGGCCATCGGCGGCACGGTGGCTGCGGCAGTGGGCGCCGGCCGGCCCAGCGGGCCATACAGGCGGGCAACCGCAGCGGCCTCGGTTTCGCCTGTCACCTGTTCGGTTTCCGCGACGCTGCGTTCGGCATTGCGGCGCACCAGCATCCTGAAGCGTTCGACCAGCTGTTCGCGGCTGACCTGCGGCACGCGCGCGGCCTGGCGTGCGGCGCTGCGCTCGGGCGTGTCGTAGATGGCCAGCAGCCGCATCAGCATCGCATTGTCATATTGATGGATGGTCCGCACCGGCTTGCCGTCGACCTGGATGGTGGACTCGACGCCGTCGACGGCGCGTTCGAACGCCACCGACCTGAGCACCGCGACGCCGTCTTCAATCGCCGCGTCCCAGGCCCGCCGGAAATCACCGCCGCCCTTGGCGTTGCGCAGCAGATAGGCGCCGGTCTTCGACATGCCGACCACCGCGACCGCCTGCGCGACGCTGCCGGTGGCGGCAAGCACGGTGATGAATTCGCGCTGCCGCTGCGGGTTCCAGCCACCACTGCTGGCGCGACGCGGCACCGGCACGAAGGTCAGGTCGGGCGGGATGTCGATTCGGGTTCTTTTCATGAAATTTATATAACCAAAAAGGTTCTAAATGTCAAATCCTCATTTCGCGCCCCTCTGCAACGATCTGTCAGAAAATATTACACATTGATGGCAATTGGCCATCCAAATCCAAATATTATGAGATATATTCAATATGTTAATCCATGATAAGTTTGCGGCACGGTATTTGCATGGTCGTTGCCAGAACGGTGCACGCTCGATGTGCCGACACTTGAGAGGTTGTCATCCTGGCTTGCGCGCGCACCTTGGTTGCCGCCGACGCGGTCAACTGATCGACAGTTTCGTCACGCCATAGTCTGGCGACAAGGGCCGGTGCGCTGGGGGGCGCACCGGCCCATTTTTTGACGCTGTACAGCCCGCACGCCCCGTCGGCGGCCATGCATTTTGCGAATTCCATTGCATTTTGCGACGCACATTCGTGCCGTTTTGCGAATTGCAATGTGCGCTGGGACTGCGTCGGTGCCCCTGATAGTGCATCAAGCCCTTAAAATTACAGCATAATCATGATTCTCCGGGCACTTGGCATGCCGCGTGCAAGTGGAACGGCATAAGGCGGCCCGTCCGCTACACGCCACAAAGGAGTTTCAAATGATCGCACTCAGCCACAGCATTTCGCGTTTCGCCTTCGCGGCGACCATCGCGATTGCTGCCACCATCGGCGTCGTCGCCTCTTCGGCTTCGGCCGTCACGACGCTGCCGCAATACCCGAGCCGCGGCACCGAAAACCCGGTCAACTACACGTTCACTGCGGCACGCACCGGCGACATCACCGCCTGGTTCACCGGCACCACTGCCAGCTACAGCGAAAGCCTCGGCATGATGATCAACGGCGTTGCCACCGGCATCGTCGGGCTCAACAACAAGTCGTCGGTCTATGGCGACAAGCTCGTGCTCGGCCGTGCCAATGCCGGCGACAGCCTGGTGTTCTTCACCAACGTCATCACCACCAACAAGACCTATTATTCGGACAAGGCGCTCAACGCCGACGGCGTCAACCATGTGTTTTCGGCCGCCTATGCCGGTGACGCCAAGGTTCCCGCCGGCACCTATGTCGGGTTCGAAGACCTGTGGAACGGCGGCGATTTCAATTATTTCGATGAAACCTTCGTGTTCGACAACGTCTCCACCGCCGTCCCCGAACCCGCCAGCTGGGCACTGATGGTCGTCGGTTTCGGCATGGTCGGCTACGCCCGCCGCCGCCGCCAGATTGCAGTCGCGGCCTGATCGTCCGCCACTGATAACAACTGGGGCCGGCGACCGCACAGCGCGCCGGCCCCGTCTTTCCGGGCCCTGGCGCTGCGCCATTAAGTACCTTCTCCCATTGTAAATTCGACGTTCAGAATTTATATGGCACTACGACTGCAAGCTATTGCGGCTGTCGTCATTGCCGGAATGGACAATATCGCAGTGCGTTGTCCGGTCGACACGACCGCGCCAGCCCGGCTGAAGTGGTCGTTTTTTTTGAGAGGAAGTGTCGTGTTCAAGTCGCTTATCGTTTTGGCTGCCGCTGCGGCAGCATTTTCTTCGGCCCCGGCGCTCGCCGTTTCGGGCGTCAGCATCGTCACCGGCGAATGCGCTTCGGTCACCGATGCGCACGGCTGCCTGTTCCAGGGCAATGTCGCGCCGCTGACCGCGCCCGACGTGCCGCTGGTCTATAATCTGTTCAACGATACCAATCCCGCCGCCGGGCTCGATATCGCCATGACCTACCTCTACAAGTCCGATGACGCGGGCTTTGCCGGCACCGTCACCGGTTCGACCAGCGGCAGCTGGGCAACGCCCGATGCCGTCAGCTTCATCGCGGTCAAGGCAGCGAACTATTTCGTGCTCTATCAGCTTGCCGCGCCGGCAACGTCGGGCAACTGGTCGACGCTCGACATTCCGTTCAACCGCAACCCGCATGGCCTGTCGCACATCGCGTTTTTCAGCGCGCCGGGCGGCACCGACATCGGCATCGGCCCTGGCCCCGGCGTTCCCGAACCCGCGAGCTGGGCGCTGATGATCGCCGGTTTCGGCATGGTCGGCACGGCGCTGCGCCGTCGCAAGGCCGTACTCGCCGCCTGACCCGCGATACGACCGACACGCAAACGGCCGGTGCAGCGATGCGTCGGCCGTTTTTGTGTGCGCGCTGACCCCTTCAACTCGCCAATCGGAATCCTACATACAGGTCATCACCCCCGCGAGGCTCCCTTATGTCCGATTTCCCCGACTGGCATGGCACGACAATCGTTTCGGTGCGCAAGAACGGCCATGTCACCATCGCCGGCGACGGCCAGGTGACGATGGGCCAGACCGTGATGAAGGCCAACGCCCGCAAGGTCCGGCGCCTCGGTGACGGCAGCGTCATCGGCGGCTTTGCCGGTGCCACCGCCGACGCCTTCACGCTGTTCGAACGGCTCGAGGCCAAGCTCGAACGCTTCCCCGGCCAGCTCACCCGCGCCGCGGTCGAACTGGCGAAAGACTGGCGCACCGACCGCTATCTGCGCCGTCTGGAGGCGATGATGATCGTCGCCGACAAGGACGTGACGCTGATCCTGACCGGCACCGGCGATGTATTGGAGCCCACCGACGGCATCGCCGCGATCGGTTCGGGCGGCAATTACGCGCTCGCCGCCGCCCGCGCGCTCGCCGACAGCGACCATGATGCCGAAGCGATTTCGCGCCGCGCCATGGCGATTGCCGCCGACATTTGCGTCTACACCAATGGCAACCTCACCGTTGAAAGCATCGCATGAACGTGACCATGAAGATTGATAGCCCCGATCCCGAAGCCGCCGACGCGCTGACCCCGACTGCGGTGGTCGCGGCGCTCGACCGCCACATCATCGGGCAACGCGACGCCAAGCGCGCCGTCGCCGTCGCGCTGCGCAACCGCTGGCGCCGCCAGCGCCTCGGCGACGACCTGCGCGACGAGGTGACGCCGAAGAACATCCTGATGATCGGGCCGACGGGTTGCGGCAAGACCGAAATCAGCCGCCGGCTGGCGAAGTTGGCACAGGCGCCGTTCCTCAAGATCGAAGCCACCAAGTTCACCGAGGTCGGCTATGTCGGTCGCGACGTCGATTCGATCATCCGCGACCTCGTCGAGGAATCGATCCGGCTTGTGCGCGAAACCCGCCGCGCCGGCGTCAAGGAAGCCGCCGAAGCTGCCGCCGAAGACCGGCTTCTCGACGTGCTGGTCGGCAAGGACGCGTCGGAGGCGACCCGCGCCGCATTCCGCCAGCGCTTCCGCGAAGGCCATCTCGCCACCAAGGAAATCGAGATCGACGTCGCCGATACGCCGCAAATGCCGTTCGAAATCCCCGGCGCGCCGCAAATGATCAATATCGGCGAAATGTTGGGCAAAGCGATGGGCAATGGCCGCACCAAGCGCCGCAAGATGGGCGTGCCTGCGGCGTTCGACGTGCTGCTGGCTGAAGAAAGCGACAAGCGCCTCGACAACGAGGAAATCACCCGCGAGGCACTGCGCTCGGCGGAGGCTAATGGCATTGTTTTCATTGATGAAATTGACAAGATCGCCGTATCCGACGTGCGCGGCGGCAGTGTGTCGCGCGAAGGCGTCCAGCGCGACCTGCTGCCGCTGATCGAAGGCACCACCGTCGCCACCAAGCACGGACCCGTAAAGACTGACCACATTCTGTTCATCGCCAGCGGCGCGTTCCACGTCGCCAAGCCGTCCGACCTGCTCCCCGAACTCCAGGGCCGCTTGCCGATCCGCGTCGAGCTCAAGGGGCTCACCGAAGCCGATTTCGTCGCCATCCTGTCGGACACCGAAGCCTCGCTGATCCGCCAGTACACCGCGCTGCTCGGCACCGAAGGCGTGACGCTCGACGTCGCGCCCGATGGCATCACCGCGATCGCCCGCACCGCGTTCGAAGTCAACGAACGCGACGAAAACATCGGTGCGCGGCGCCTGCAGACGGTGATGGAGAAACTGCTCGAAACCGTCAGCTTCGATGCCAGCGAACGGCGCGGCGAAACCGTCACCATCGACGCGGCTTACGTCGAGGCGCAGCTCGGTGGCATCGCGCGTAACGCCGACCTTTCGAAGTTCATACTTTAAGGGCCTCCGGCGGGCAGGGGTGACCCCTGCACCCGATTGATTGGGGTGCGGGGTCGGGTTATTCTGCTGCCTTCCATTTTGCGGGAGGTTGGCATGTCGGGTTTGCTTCTGTCGCGGCGCAGCATCACGCTGGCGCTGGTCATCGGTCTGGGTGCGGGCACCGTCGCCTGCAAGAAGCCGGGCGATGCCGATACGGCGGGCGCCGTCGATACCGCGAAGATCGCCGAGGAAGCGATGATCTACGGCTTCCCGCTGGTGATGAACTACGGCGCGATGTACGATTTGAGCCTCAACCCCAAATCTTCGCAGTTCAAGGCGCCGCCCAATGTGCTCGCCAACGAATCGCGGGTATTCACGTCCGCCGACACCGCCGTCGTCACCCCCAATAGCGACACGCCCTATTCTATGCTGCAGCTCGACCTGCGCGCCGAGCCGATGGTGATCTGCGTCCCTGCGGTGCCCAAGGAGCGCTATTACAGCGTCCAGCTGATCGACATGACCAGCTTCAACTATGGCTATATCGGCAGCCGCACCACCGGCAGCGACGCCGGTTGCTACATGGTTGCCGGCCCGAACTGGAAGGGCGAAACCCCCAAGGGCATCAAGGCGGTGTTCAACAACGAGACGCAGTTCGGGCTGACCATTTTCCGCACCCAGTTGTTCAATGCCGCCGACATCGACAACGTCAAGAAAATCCAGGCGGGCTACAAGGCGCAGCCGCTATCGGCGTTCCTCGGGCAGCCCGCACCCGCCGCCGCGCCCGCCATCGCCTGGCCGGCCATCGACAAG
>CALMPZ010000088.1 GCA_937871645.1 uncultured Polymorphobacter sp. | reverse complement strand
AGTGTCGAACATGGAATTCATCCAGTTCCACCCGACCTGCCTCTACCATCCCGAGGTCAAGAACTTCCTGATTACCGAAGCGATGCGTGGCGAGGGCGGGCAGTTGCGACTGCCGCCGGCAGCGGGCGCGGCGGCGGGCGAGCGCTTCATGGCGCGCTATGACGAACGCCTCGAACTGGCGCCGCGCGATGTCGTGGCGCGCGCCATCGACGCCGAAATGAAGCGGCTGGGCCTCGAAAACGTCGTGCTCGACATGACGCACCTCGCGCCCGATTTCGTCATCCACCATTTCCCGACTATCCACGCGCGGCTGCTCGAACTCGGCATCGATTGCACGACGCAGCCGATCCCGGTGGTGCCGGCGGCACATTATACCTGCGGTGGCGTGCTGGTGGATTTGAATGGCCGCACCGACTTGCCAGGGCTTTACGCCATCGGCGAAGTCTCGCAATCGGGTCTGCACGGCGCCAACCGGCTGGCGTCGAACTCGATCCTTGAATGTCTGGTGTTCGGCGCTGCGGTGGCCGATGACATCGCTGCCGGCTGGGATGCCATCGGCGCGACACCGCCGATCCGCGCTTGGGACGAAAGCCGTGTCACCGACTCCGACGAGGAAGTCGTCGTCAGCCACAACTGGGCCGAACTGCGGCGCTTCATGTGGGATTATGTCGGCATCGTCCGCACCGACAAGCGCCTCGAACGCGCCGCACACCGCGTCCGGCTGCTGCGCAAGGAAATTGCCGAATATTACAGCAATTTCCACGTCACCGCCGATCTCATTGAACTGCGCAACCTCGTTCAGGTCGCCGACCTGATCGTGCGCTCGGCGCAGGCGCGCCACGAAAGCCGCGGGCTGCACTACACGCTCGACTATCCGCAGACCAATGCGGTGGCCCGCGACACCATACTTGATCCGGTGGACCGCTAACCGTGCGGTTCATGTCCGCTTCAGGTGCCGCGGCACATGGTCACGCCATGGCTTGCCGGCTGCCCCTGATTGCGCTCTGTATGAGTACCAGCGCAGCGCTGGCACAGACGGTTCCGGTACCGGATGCGGCGCTGTCTGCAGCCGGGACGGCGGGCGGCGAGGTCTATCGCCTCTCCCCCGCCGAAATCGAGGCGACGCTCGATGCCGCCGCGACGCGCAACGCCAGCCAGTTGCCGCTATTGCCGCCACTGCCAGCAGCTGGTCAGGCGCAAACCACGCTCAACGACGGCAGCCCGCATGGCAACGTCGGCATGATGGTCGGCACCGGCGGCACGCGCGCGCTCTGGGGCAGCACCGTCGTGCCGCTCGGCCAGAACGGTGCCGCCGCGTTCAGCTTCCAGGCCGGCCGCGGGCCGGGGGCGCCTTACTGACGCGGCGACACTTTCGGCCTATTTTGCCATTTTCGACTTGATCAGCCCGACAATCAGGCTGGTCACGCCGCCGCCGACACCGCCGCTGATGAAGCCGGCGATAATCGTTGCCATGTCGAGCCCGGTGCCAGCGGCCGCCGCATTGCCCATCAGCATCGGCAGCAGCTGGCTCAGCACGACGCCGCCCAGGCCACCGACGATGCTGTTGCCCGCGGTGCCGAGACTGAGGCCGGGCGCAACCTTGCCCACCCCGTTGCCGGCGGCCGCACCGGCAACCAGTTGCACCAGCATTCCTGCGATATCCACAGATGTTCCCCCGTCTTGGGTTGAGAGCCCGTCGTGGAGATTGCGCCCAAGTGACGCGCATGTCCAGCCACGCCCCGGTTTGACCGCCGCGCGCGTCTGGCCGATGCTGCACCTCGTCAGATAGGGGAGAGCTGGCATGCATAATTGGATGATGGCGACGGCTTTGCTGCAGGTCGCGGCGGCACTGCCGGCGCTGGCACAAACCAATTTCGACAAGATCGAAATCACCAGCGAAACACTGGCGCCCGGGCTGCACGTGCTGTTCGGTGCCGGTGGCAATATCGGTGTTTCGACCGGCACCGATGCGACCTCGCTGATCGACGATCAATATGCGCCGCTGACCGCGAAAATCGTCGCCGCGACCGCCAAACTGTCGCCGCACCCGATCAAGTTCGTTATCAACACGCACTGGCACGGGGATCACACCGGCGGCAACGAGAACCTTGGGCGCGCCGGCGCGGTCATCGTCGCGCACGACAATGTCCGCACCCGCATGGCGAGCGACCAGTTCAGCGCCGCAATGAACCGCACGATCACGGCATCGCCCGCTGCCGCTTTGCCGGTGGTGACCTTCGACAGCACCACGACCGTCCACCTCAACCGCGAGGATATTCGCGCCGTCCATATTCCGCCCGCGCACACCGACGGCGACAGCCTGATCGTGTTCACCCGCGCCAATGTCATCCATATGGGCGATACTTACTTCGCCAGCGGCTACCCCTATGTCGACCTGTCATCGGGTGGCGCGGCGCGCGGCGTGGTCGCGGCCGCCGACCGGGCGCTGGCGCTGGGCAACGGCGCAACGCGCTATATCCCCGGCCATGGCAAGGTCAGCGACCGCACTGCGCTGATCGCCTACCGCGCGATGGTCGCCGACACGATTGCCGCAGTCGAAGCGGCGATGACGGGCGGCAAGTCCGTCGAGCAAGTGATCGCCGCAAAGCCCACCGCGGCCTGGGACGCACAATGGGGCAACGGCTTCATCAAACCCAATGCCTGGGTCCGGACGATTTACGCCAGTCTGAGCGCGAAGCCGCGCTGACGTCTTCTCCCTCCCCCTTGCGGGGAGGGCGACTCGTGGTGTTTGCCACGAGCGGGGTGGGGGTTGCTCTGTCTGCCCCGGATGCATCGACGGCACCGACGGGACCCCCACCCCGCTCGGCAAAGATGCCGAGTCGCCCTCCCCGCAGGGGGGAGGGATAAGGTTGCCCCCGGCTTCCGCGCTCGCCGAAAATGCACTAACCCTGTCCCATGACCAAGCAGCACCTCTATCTCGTCGACGGTTCGGGCTACATCTTCCGCGCCTATTTCAGCCTGCCCAAGCTGACCGATCCGCAGGGCACGCCGGTCGGCGCGGTGCATGGCTTCACCGCGATGCTGTGGAAGCTGATCGAGGAATTGAACGCCGCCGAGGCGCCGACGCATCTCGCGGTCATTCTCGACGCCGGCGCCAAGACCTTCCGCAATGATTTGTACCCCGCGTACAAGGCCAACCGCCCGCCGGCGCCCGAAGACCTGGTGCCGCAATTCCCGCTGATCCGCGACGCGGTGCGGGCGTTTTCGGTGCCGTGCATCGACCAGCCGGGCGTCGAGGCCGACGACATCATCGCCAGCTATGCGCTCGCCGCACTCGCCGAAGGTTTCAACGTTACCGTGGTGTCGTCGGACAAGGACCTGATGCAGCTGGTGCAGCCGGGGCTCGATATCTTCGACCCGATGAAGAACATCCGCATCGGCCGCGACGGCGTCATCGAAAAGTTCGCGGTGCCGCCCGAACAGGTCGGCGAAGTGCTGGCGCTGATGGGCGACACGTCGGACAATATCCCCGGCGTCCGCGGCATCGGTCCCAAGGGCGCCGCCGAACTGATCCTCGAATTCGGCACCGTCGATAATTTGCTGGCGAACCTCGATGCAGTCAAACGCCCCAAGCTGCGCGACACGCTGGCCGAACACGCCGACAATGCGCGGATGTCACGCGTGCTGGTCAGCCTCAAGGATGATTTACCGCTGGCGGTTCCGCTGGCCGACCTGACACTCAAGGACCCGCCGCATGGCCCGCTCGGCGCGTTTCTGACCAAGCACGGTTTCCGCTCGCTGATGGCCAAGCTCGGCCGCGAGATGGAGGCCGACGCCGCCGGCCCTGCGCCGGCACCTGATGTGGCGTTCGTCCACAAGGACTATGAGACGGTGACGACGCCCGAGCGGCTGGCGTGGTGGGTGGCCGAGGCGCGCACGCGCGGGCTGGTCGCGGTCGATACCGAAACCGACAGCTTGGATGCGACGCGCGCCGCGCTGGTCGGCGTCAGCCTGGCGCTCGAAGCGGGGCTGGCCTGCTATATTCCCGTCGCGCACAAGAAGGGCGAGGGGCTGCTCGCCGAGGCCGTCGAACAGCTCGATATCCCGACCGTCATTGCCGCATTGAACCCGATGTTCGCCGACGCGAGCGTTCTCAAGATTGGGCAGAATCTCAAATATGACGTGATCGTGCTGCGCCGCCACGGCGTGCCGGTGCTGGCGCCCTATGACGACACGATGCTGCTCAGCTACGCGCTCGATGCCGGGCGCGGCGGGCACGGCATGGACGAGCTGTCGGCGAAGCACCTCGGCCACACGCCAATTCCGTTCAAGGCGGTGACCGGCACGGCCAAGGCCGCGATCACCTTCGATTTCGTGCCGCTCGACCGCGCCACCGAATATGCTGCCGAAGACGCCGATGTGACGTTGCGGCTGCACGGCGTGTTGCGCGACCGGCTGTGGCGCGAAGGCGGCACGCGCATCTACGAAACCGTCGACCGGCCGCTGGTCACGGTCATCGCCGACATGGAAATCGCCGGCATCAAGGTCGACCGTGCTGCACTGGCGCGGCTGTCGGCAGCGTATGAAGTCGAGATTGCCGCCCTCGAAACGCAGATTTTCGAACTCGCCGGCGGGCCGTTCACTATCGGCAGCCCCAAGCAGTTGGGGGAAATCCTGTTCGAGAAAATGGGCCTCAAGACCGGCAAGAAAAGTAGCAAGACCGGCGCCTGGACGACCGACGTCACCGAGCTGGAACGCCTCGCCGGCGACGGGGTCGAAATCGCCGCCAAGGTGCTCGACTGGCGCCAGAACTCGAAGCTAAAATCGACTTACACCGACGCGCTGCAGGCGCAGATCAATCCGGCGACGGGCCGCGT
>CALMPZ010000087.1 GCA_937871645.1 uncultured Polymorphobacter sp. | reverse complement strand
CCTGGACGGCGGGCAGCGCGGTCGCGGTCCGCGGCGCGCCTTCTTCGGGTTCGGCGGGGTCGTCCTCGTCATCGGCCGCCGCTTCGGCGCCTTCTTCGGCGGGCTCGTCGTTCTCGATGAGGTTGATGCCCATTTCGCTGAGCGCCGACATCATGTCTTCGATCTGCTCGGACGACATCTGGTCCTGCGGCAGCGCCTCGTTCAGCTCGTCATAGGTGATGTAGCCGCGCTTTTTGGCGCGGGCGATCAGCTTCTTGATCGAACCCTCGTTGAGGTCGAGCAGCGGCGCGCTATCCACTTCGGTCTTGGTGTCGCTGGTCGCCACTGCCGGTGCTTTTGCCATTCGTCGGTCCGTTCTCTACTCTGCGGCTGGTTGAGCCGCTGTCACTCATCACCGCGTTCGCGGGCTGCCAGTTCCAGCAACAGGTCATTGACCCGCTGCCGTTCGGCAATCAGGCTGTTTTGCGCTGCATAGTCATTCTCGTCCATCGTGTCACGAAGGCGCAACGTCACCTCGGTCAGTTCGTCCTCGATGCGGCGGCGAGCGATCAGATTGCCCAGAACCAGACCGAAATGTTCGCTCGCCTGAGCAAAACCGGTCCCGGCCAGGGTAAATGAATAGCGCAGTCGCGTCGAACGCCGGACATCTTCGACAAGCGCAGAAAGCCCAGTAGAGGCTAATGTGTGGGCCAAAGCCGCCTTGTCAAGGTCGGGGGCGTGAATAGTCGCATCGAGAATCGCCGCGCGCAGCGCTGCCAGCTGCGGTTCGCTCGCCGGCAGCTGCACCAGCGCCTCGCCGTGGCGGTCGGCCAGCCCGGGGTGTTCGAGCAGCCCGACGAGCAGCGCCGCGAGCTCGGCGTCGCCGGCGCTGCGGCCCTGGAAGGCGCGGAGCTGCGACGACGCACCCGCCGGCGGCAGGTTGCGTCCGAAGCCGCCGCGTCCGGGCTGTGCACCGCGGACGAAGCTCCGCGGCGGATTGAACTGCGCATCGAAGCGGCTGCGGAATTCGCTGTCGTACAGGCTGCGCACCGACGGGTTGGCGATGGCCTGGCGGTGCAGCCGCAGCCGTTCGCGCAACGCCGCACGGCGCTCGGGAGTGCTGGTATCGATGCCGGCGGTTTCGGTGCGCCACAGCAGCTCGATCAACGGCTCTGCCGCCGCCAGCAGCGCCTCGAATGCCGCCAGCCCCTTGCTGCGCACGACATCATCGGGGTCTTGCCCGGCGGGCAGCATGGCAAAGCGCAACGACCGACCCGGCTCCAACAGCGGCAGCGACCGCAGCGCCGCCCGCAAGCCGGCGCGCTGCCCCGCCGCATCGCCGTCAAAGCACAGGATCGGCTCGGGCACGACGCGCCACAGCAGCGCCAGTTGCGTTTCGGTCAGCGCGGTGCCGAGCGGCGCGACCGCCTCGGCAATGCCGGCCTGCGCCAGCGCGATGACGTCCATATAGCCTTCGACGACGAGCAACCGTGTCGATTTGCGCGCCACCGGCCCGGCGCGTTCGAAATTGTAGAGCGTGCGGCCCTTGTCGAACAACACCGTGTCGGGGGAGTTGAGATACTTCGGCTGGCCGTCACCCATGATGCGGCCACCGAAACCGATGATGCGGCCGCGCGGATCGCGGATCGGGAACATCAGCCGGCCGCGGAAGCGGTCATAGGGTTCGCGCCCGGGTTCATCGGGGGCGATCAGCAGCCCTGTATCGATGAGCTTCTGCATGCCCAGCCCCGCCAGCGCGGTCTTGAGCTTGGCCTTGCTGTCGGGCGCCAGCCCCAGCCCGAAGGCGCGCGCGGTGGCGCCGTCGATGCCGCGCTTGGTCAGATAGGCGCGCGCCTCGGCGCCCTCGACGCTGCCGAGCTGCTCGGTGAACCAAGCGGACGCCGCCGCCGTCACGTCATGCAGCCCGACCTGGGCCGCCGCCCGCGCCCGCGCCTCGGGCGATTCGACCGGCATCTCCAGCCCGGCCTCGTCGGCGAGTTGGCGCACCGCATCGGGGAAACTCAGCCCCTCCTGCTCGGTCACAAAGCGGATGACATCGCCGTGCACACCGCAGCCGAAGCAGTGGTAAAAACCCTTGTCCTCGTTGACGTAGAAGCTCGGCGTCTTCTCATTGTGGAACGGGCAGCAGCCCTTCCACTCATGCCCGGCCCGCGTCAGCTTCACCCGCCGCCCGACGACGGCTGCGAGTGCGATGCGTGCGCGGATTTCATCGAGGAAGGCGGGAGGGATGGTCATAGCTTCTGCTCCCCTCCCGGAACGGGAGGGGCCGGGGGTGGGCTCTTCTCCAGCGCCGCCAAAATGCTCAGCAGCACACCGTCAGTATTCGCCAGCACGTCATTGTTCCAAAACCGCAAAACCCGGTACCCCAACGCCTCGATAATCCCCT
>CALMPZ010000086.1 GCA_937871645.1 uncultured Polymorphobacter sp. | reverse complement strand
TTACTCCCCCGGCCGGTACCGCCGCGCCACATGCCCTGCCAGTTCGTCGGGGTAATAGTACACCGCGCGCAAGTCGCCGGTGGTGTAATGCAGCGCCTGATCGTCGAAATGCGGTGAGCCGGGGTGGCCGCTCTGGCCGCCGGCGGTGACGGCGCGGGCTTTGACGCGCGGGCCGAATTCGACGACGGCGACGAAGCTGTTGCCGCTGGTGCCGTGGTAGCGTTTGGTGCCCGGCCAGGCGCGGGCGCCGAACGAGGCCAGCGAGCCCCATTGGCCCGAGGTGAAGCCGACGGGCAGGCTGGGTTTGCTGTCATCGAAGTGCGGCGCGATGGCGCCGTCGAGGCGCTGGAAGCGGTTGATCTCGCCCCACGGCGTTGCCCATTTGCCGAAGTCGTTCGTCAGCCTTGCGACGGCGGCATCGAGTGCGCCGAGCTTCTGTGCGGGCGTGGTACGCGACAGCATGCCGTCATAGACGCTGAGCCCGTCGTCTTCATCGGAGGCCGCCGCCAGCTTCCACATCTCTTCGCCCCAGAACACCGCGAGCGAGGTCGGCACCGAGGTCGTCGCCCAGCGCCGGTCCCAGCCACGCAGCGCGGCGATGGGGTCGGAGAGTCGCGCGCGCTGCGCGTCACCCGCGGGCAGCGCATCATAGGCGGCGAACAGCGGCGGCAGCATGCGGTCGAACGCCGGTAGCGCCGGGTCGTATGCCGCGGTCACCAGCCCATTCAGCGACCAGCCGCGTACACCGTCGAACAGCCGCGTCGAGTGCACGCCGCGTGCATTTTCGCCGACGCTGTCGATGTAGCGCGGGAAGTTGGCGCGCACCGGACTGGCGCTGCCGGCGGCGCTCCACGGTCCGTTGTTCGAATTGGCGACCCAGCCGGTAGCGGGGTTGATGATCGCCGGGGTTTCGCTGAGCGGCAGCAGACCCTGCCAGTCGAGCGCGGCGTTGCTGCCATCGACGGGTTTTGTGCGGTCGACGCTGTCGGCACGGCGCGGGATGAACTGCGGCGGCAGGAAGGCGATGGTACCTTGGCTGTCGGCAAACACCGTGTTGTTGGTCGAATTGGCGCCGAGCTGCATAACGCGCGCGAATTCGGCGTAGTTCTGCGCCTTGGTGCGCAGGAACGACTGGCTCAGCGCCTCGACGGGCATGTGCATCAGGCTGGCGCTGATCCAGCGGTCGCCTTCGCGGCGCACGATCGGGCCGTGCAGGGTCGCCCAGGTGGTGAAGCTGCGCGGCTTCAGGCTGCCGTCGGACTGCCGCACGTTGAGCGTGATCTGCTTCGTGATGACCGGCTGCAGCTTGCCGCCGTGCATATAGCCGCTGGGGGTGGTGCCGGTCAGCGCCAGCGTCTCGGCGAACTCGTCGATGCTGTCGACGCTGCTCGTGGTGTGCATCCAACCGGCGTGGGCGTTGAAGCCCTGGTAGACGAAGAACTGCCCCCAGGTCGCGGCGCCATAGGCGTTGAGGCCGGCGTCGCTGGTCACCTGCTGTTCGGCGCGGAAGTAGAAGCTGGTGTGCGGGTTGATCAGCAGCAGCGCATGGCCGGCCGCGGTGTTGGCGGGTGCGATGGCGATGCCGTTCGAGCCGCTGGGCTCGACGAAGTCGCGCGGGTTGGCGGACGCCACCTGCACATCGGACACATAGAGTTTGGCGACGCCGGCGAGGTTGATGCGTTCGATATCGCCGCCGATGCTGCCTTCGCTGAACGCCAAGGTCATCCACGGTTCGAAATGCGTCAGCGCGCGCGGTTTCACTTGCGGGTGCGTCGCCAGATAGAAGTTGAGCGCATCGGCCCAGCTGACGGCCAGCGCCTTGAGCCACGCCGGCGCCGTGGCGTAACGCGCCTGCAGGTCGGCGGGATCGATGAACAGTCGCATCCGCAAATCCTGCGCCACCGCCGACGGCCCCTCGGCCTCGGCGAGCCGCCCGAGCGCCACCAGATAGTTGGTTTCGACGCGGTTGAAGTCGTCTTCGGCCTGCGCGTAGATCATCCCGAACACCGCGTCGGCATCGGTTTTCCCGTGGATGTGCGCGATGCCCCAGTCGTCGCGGGTGATTTGCACCTGCGCCGCCTGTGCCCGCCAGCTCGCCGGATTGTCCGCCGCCGCGAGCGGCAGCGCCGCCAGCGCCAGTCCCAGCGCCGCCCCGCGCAGCGCCAGCTTCACTTCGCCGCGCTCGCGACAAGCTGCGCGTAGAAGCTGATCGTGCGTTGCAGATTGTCGAGCGTCATATGCTCGTTGGTGCCGTGGATCATCTTGGTGCCCGCCATCGTCAGCTCGATCGGCTGGAAGCGGTAGACGTCGGCCGACACACCGCTCATCGAGCGGCTGTCGGTGCCCGCGACCACCAGCGACGGCGCCAGCGGGTTGCCGGGACTGGCTGCCGCCGCCGATGCCGCGACCCATTTCCAGCCTTCGGAGCTGGTCGACGACACCGGAGTCGGCTCACGCGGCGGCCGGTTCCACGCCAGCGTCACCGGAATGTTGCCCAGTGCCGCCTTGGTATGCGTCAGCACGTCCGCCGAACTATCCGACGGCGCGATGCGGTAGTTGATGCGCGCCAGCGCGGTCGCCGGCAACACATTCTCCTTGGGGCTGCCCTCCAGCATCGTCGGGGCAATCGTCGTGTGCAGCATGGCGGCACCGGTCGGCGTGCCGCCCATCTGCTTG
Source organism: uncultured Polymorphobacter sp. (assembly GCA_937871645.1). Lineage (GTDB taxonomy): Bacteria > Pseudomonadota > Alphaproteobacteria > Sphingomonadales > Sphingomonadaceae > Polymorphobacter_A. The sequence continues at coordinate 7,122 of CALMPZ010000086.1, read as the reverse complement.
GTCAACAGCCGCGAAAACAGCCATTGATTGGCAACCGCCATCCGCACCGGCCATGACGCCGCAGGTGCCAAGGCTTCGAGCATCATCGCGCCGGGGCCGGAAAAGCGCAGCGGGAACGGACTGTCGGTAATCGCGACAATCGCGCGCGCCAGCGTGCCGACGGCAGTCTCGGGCGGCGGCATCGACGAATGGCCACCGGCGCCCTCTGCCGTGACTTCGAGCGTCGCATAGCCCTTCTCGGCGACGCCGATCAGGATCGCCGGCCCGCCGGTGACGGGGTTGTCCTTGACGATGACGCTGCCTTCATCGAGCGTCAGCAGCGCCTTGGTGCCGCGCGCCTTGAGCGCTGCCGCGACTGCGACCGCGCCGCTGCCGCCGACCTCCTCGTCATGCCCCGATACCAGCAGCACCGTCCGGCGCGGTACGAAGCCGCCCGCCGCCAAGGTCTCGAACGCCTCGAACAGCCCGACCAGTGCGCCTTTGTCGTCGATCGTGCCGCGGCCCCACACCGCGCCATCGGCGATAACTCCCGAAAACGGCGGGTGCTTCCAGTCATCCTCGGTGCCTTCGCTGACCGGCACGACATCCTGATGCGCCATCAGGATCAGCGGCGGCAGCGACGCATCGCTGCCCGGCCAGGTGTAGAGCAGCGCATGGCCGGCGAGTACCTCGCGGCGCATGACCTTGTGGACGGCGGGATACGTCGTCACCAGCCAGGCGTGCAGCGCGTCCCATTGCGTCAGGTCGTTGTCGGCCTTGTCCTGGTGCGACACCGTCTGGAACCGCACCGCCTCGCCCAGATGCGCGGCGGCGGCGTTGATGTCGATCTTCGGCGCCGCGACCAGCGCCACCTTCGACAGATCGACGGCTGACGGCGGCGCATAGGTCAGCGTCCTTACCGCCACCACCGCCGCACCAATCGCCAGCACGCCGGCACTCGCCAGCAACAGATTGCGCACCATCGCCATGTCATCTTCCCCGCAGCTTCTCGTTCGCCGCAGGCTAGACCAAGTCGCCGGCGTGCGGAACCCTGCCCGGTAATGATGATGCGCCGTCACAGGGCGCTTGTCGTTCTTGAAACTGCGCTCTAGCGTGTCATCCAATTGCAGCCGGCAAAAGCCGGCGCACGGAAATTGGGGAGTTGATACGCCATGACACCGATGCACCCGCATGACTGAAATCGCTGCAACGGCTGATGCCGATTTCCCCGACGCTGCCGCAGCGGAGACAACCGGCAAAATCGCACCACCGTCGCTGGCGATGCGCATCGCCTATGGCTTTGGCTCGGTCGCCAGCGGCGTCAAGGACAATGGCTTCAGCTATTTCCTGCTGCTGTTCTATTCGCAGGTCATAGGGGTCGATGCGCGGCTGGTCGGGCTGGCGATCACGCTCGGGCTGGTCTTCGATGCGCTGATCGATCCCGTCGTCGGCTATTGGTCGGACAATCTGCGTAGCCGCTGGGGGCGCCGCCACCCGCTGATGTATGCATCGGTCATTCCCGTTGCGGCGCTATATTTCCTGTTGTGGAACCCGCCCGTCGGCTGGTCGGATCTCGCCATCGTCAGTTATATGTTCGCGCTCGGCCTGCTGATCCGCATCTCGTTCTCGCTCTATGAAATCCCCAGCGCCGCGCTCGCCCCCGAATTGACCGATGACTATGACGCGCGCAGCTCGCTGATTTCGTTGCGCACCTTCTTCGGCTGGGCCGGCGGCGTCGCGATTGCGGTGCTGATGTTCGGCGCGATCTTCCCGGCATTCTCGACGCCGGCCATCCCCAACGGCCAGTTCAACCGCGACGCTTACCGGCTGTACGGCATGATCGCGTCGGGCGCGATGTTCGTCGCGATCCTGGTCGCCAGCTTCGGCACGCACGCGCGCATCCCGCATCTCAAGGCACCGCCACCGGCGCGCCGCAAATCGCTGCGCCTCATCTTTTCGGAAATCTTCGAAACGCTGTCGAACCGCTCGTTCTTCGCGCTGTTCGCGACGTCGGCGTTCGGGCTGATCGCCGGCGGCGTCTCGGCATCGCTGTCGTTCTACATCAACATCTTCTTCTGGGGTTTCACCTCGGCGCAGATTGCCTTGCTGACCTCCAGCGTGTTGATCTCAGCAATCATCGGCGGGCTCCTCGCGCCGCTCGCCACGCGCACCATCGGCAAGCGCCGCGGTGCCATCATCATCGGGCTGGTCGCGTTCCTCGGCGCGCCGCTGCCGATCCTGTTGCGGCTGTTCGACGTGATTCCCGCCGGCAGTACCGGCGGCGTCTATTGGTTCGTGCTGGTCGCCACGGTGCTCGATGTCGGGCTGATCATCGCCTTCCAGATCCTCGCGGTGTCAATGATGGCCGACCTTGTCGAACAATCCGAACTGCAAACCGGCCGGCGCTCCGAAGGGCTGTTCTTCGCGTCGACGTCGTTGCTCGGCAAGCTGGTCGCCGGGCTCGGCGTCACCATCGCGTCGTTCGTGCTGACCATCGCCGGGCTCAAGGCCGGTGCCGACCCGACGCAGGTCTCGCCCGAATCGATCTGGCGGCTCGGCGCGCTCTATGTGCCGACGGTGCTCGGCCTGTGGATGGCGATGCTCGGCGCGCTGACTTTCTACAAGCTCACCCGCAGCGACCATGAAGCCAACCTCGCCGCGCTCGAGGCGCGGCGGTTGATGGAGTGAAGTCGCAAAGGGCCTCCGGCGGGCAGGCCTGAGGCCTGCACCCATTTGAAGAGCGCACAATAATTGGGTGCAGGGGTCACCCCTGCCCGCCGGAGGCCCTTAAACTTCAACCTCGCGCCACTGCCCCGGCGCCAGTCCGTCGACGCCCCAGTCGCCGACCTGCCAGCGCACCAGCCGCAGCGTCGGCAGCCCGGCAGCGGCGGTCATGCGGCGCACCTGGCGGTTGCGGCCTTCGCGGATGGTCAGCCGCAGCCAGCCATCGGGGACGGTCTTGCGGAAGCGCACCGGCGGGTCGCGGGGCCAAAGTGCCGGCGCGTCAATGGCCTCCGCGAGCGCCGGCAAGGTCATGCCGTCGTTCAACGCCACCCCGCGCCGCAACGGTTCGAGCGCGGCGTCGGTGACCTCGCCCTCGACCTGCACGAGGTAGGTCTTCGCCAACTTGAAACGCGGGTCGGCGATGCGCGCCTGCAGCCGGCCATCGTCGGTGAGCAGCATCAGCCCCTCGCTGTCGCGGTCGAGCCGGCCCGCCGGATACACACCGGGCACATCGATGAAGTCCGACAGCGTCGCGCGCGGTGTCGGACTGCGCGCGTCGGTGAATTGCGACAGCACGTCATACGGCTTGTTGAACAGGATCAGCCGCGCCATCGCCCCTTGCCCCTCACCTCGGTCGCGCCGGTTTAGAATGCCGCCACCGGCTGGTCACGCGATTCGGCTTGTCGTCGCGCGGCTGCGGTGCTTTGAACGCGGGCATGCTGCAACGCTTCGGCCCGTCTATCTGGATCAGCGACGGCCCCGAGGCGGTCGTCGCGGGGTTTCGTTACCCGACGCGGATGGCGGTGATCCGGCTGTCCGACGGCACGCTGTTCATCTGGTCACCGGTGGCGCTGTCGGCGCCGCTGCGCGCTGCCGTCGATGCGCTGGGGCCGGTCGCGCATGTCGTTGCGCCCAACTCCCTCCACCATCTGCATCTGGACGAGTGGCAGGCCGCCTATCCCGCCGCGCGGCTTTATGCGGCGCCCGGACTGAGTAAAAAGCGCAAGGACATCGCGTTCGCAGCCGAACTGGGCGACACATCGCCGCCCGACTGGGCCGCTGACATCGATCAGGTCGCGGTGCGCGGCAACCTCATCACCACCGAAATCGTGTTCTTCCACCATGCCAGCGCCACAGTGCTGTTCACCGACCTGCTCCAGCAATTCCCGCCCGGCTGGTTCGGCGGCTGGCGCGCGCTGGTGGCGCGGCTCGACGGCATGGTCGGTGACGAACCGCGCGTGCCGCAAAAATTCCGCCGCGCCTTCGTCAACCGCGGGGCGGCACGCGTGGCCATCCGCCGCATCATCGCATGGCCTGCCGAGCGACTGCTGGCCGCACACGCCCCGCCGGTTGAATCGGGCGCGCAAGCGTTGGTCGCCCGCGCCTTCGCGTGGCTAAGGCCCTAGACTCGTATGAATCATCAAACCCCGCTCATCCCGAGCGAAGTCGAAGGACACGCCGACCGGTGGGCGCGTCCCTCGACTTCGCTCGGGATGAGCGGGGCTGGCTAATTTGAACGAATACGACCCTAGGCGCCGGTAGCGCGTTTGAACGTCGCGTAGCGCGGGTTGTCAACGGCGACTTGCGCGACTGCCGCCGTGTACAGCGCATCGACCAGCCCCGGCGTCTGCGCATTGGCGCGACCGTCGCGCAGCCGCTCGCACAGTTCGTGGCGCAGCTCGGCAGTCGGCCCGTCCTGACCGGTCAGCGCCGTCAGCGCCGCACGCTCGGCGGGTTCGGGTGAGGCCGCCAGTTCGCGCGTCACGATCGCCAGCGCATTGCCCGCGACCTTGGCGTGGAACGCCAGCCGCCCCGACAGCTCGGTTTCGGCTTCGGCAAGGAACAGTCGTACGGCGTCAACCAGCTGGCTGACCGAAGGCGTGCCGCTCATCAGATGCTCCCGTGCTTGAACAGATACAGCAGGTCGAGTTCGTTCTCCGAAATCCGCCGGCCGATGGCGGCGCGCTCGACCGACGGCACGCGGCCCGACAGATGGTCGCTGACCAGCATCACGCACGACATGCCCCAGCGCAATGTCCCCCAGACTTCCCACATGTGCACCGCGTCGCGGTCGACCTTGGCGCCGCCGGCGGCTTCATAGGCCGCATATAGCGCCTCGCGCTCGCCGAAGCCGCCGACGGGCTTCTGCCAATTGCCGAAGCGCCAGGCGTTGCCGCACAGCCAGCCCATATCCTCGAGCGGGTCGCCAAAATGGCCGAGTTCCCAGTCGAGAATCGCGCGGAGTCCATCGGTGCCGACGATGAAATTGCCGCTGCGGAAGTCGCCGTGGACCAGCGCCGTCGGCTCGGTATCGGGCAGCCGTTCCTTGAGCCAGGCAAACGCCAGATCATACGCCGGCAGCTCGATGCCGAAGGCGCGATAGGCGGCAAAGCTCTTCGCCAGCAGCGCCTGCGGCGAGCCGCCGGTCAGCGGCAGGCCGTCGAACGCCGAGCGTGGCAGCGCATGCAACCGCGCCAGCGCAGTCGCGCATTGCGCCGTCATCGCTTCGCGCGCGGCAGCATATTCGGGCAGCCGCAGGTAACGCGGCGCGAGGCTCTCGCCATCGATGCGCGTCATCACGAAGCCGTCACCCAGCCCGTCTTCGGCCTCGAGGATCGCGACCGTCTCGGCGACCGGCAACCCGGCCTTGCGCGCCACTTCCTGCAACCGCGCCTGTGTGCGCTTGGCCATCGCGCCCGGTGCCGGCTCACCCGCCGCGCTGCACTGCATGATCAGCGGCCAGTCGGCGCCGTCCCTGCTGGCCTTGACCGCAAACGTCGCCGATGATGCGCCGCCCGACAGCGCATCGATGCGCGTCACCTGCACATCGGCGCCCGTGGTCCGCGCCAGCACTGCCGCCAGCGCATCGGGTTTGATATCAAGCGCCATGCTGGTTTCGTCCCTGGCCTTTAGCGGTCATCGATCAACTCCCCGGCGCCATTCCGGCGCATTACTATTCACGCCGTTCCGGCGCGTTTGCGGCGTCACCATTAGCCGCTGTTATGCTCAAGGGAAGCCCCCGTGTGCGGCAATTGCACGAAAGTGGCGTGTCGCGTAGCGTGCCCGGCCACGGGGGATCACCATGCCAACTGTCACCACCATTGCTTCTGGCGGCGTCGCCAAGCGCCATATCCTTGTCGCGCTGTGCTTCGTCGCGGCATTCATCTGCTATATCGACCGCGTCAACATTTCGGTGGCGATCATCCCGATGGCCGAACAGTTCGGCTGGTCAGCGACCACCAAGGGGCTGGTGCTCAGCTCGTTCTTCATCGGCTATCTGCTGGCGATGCTGCCGAGCGGCTGGGCGGCGAACCGCTGGGGCGGCAAGACGCTGCTCGGGCTGGCGCTGCTCGGCTGGTCGCTGTTCACTTTCCTGACGCCGGTCGCGGCGCTGACCTCGTTCGCCGCACTGATCGCGACGCGCATCCTGATGGGCATGGGCGAGGCTGCGACCTTCCCGGCGATTTTCAACCTGTATGCGCGCTGGCTGCCCAAGGCCGAGCGCACCCGCGGCGTCGTGCTGGCCTACGCCGGCATCCCGCTCGGCACGGTGTTCGCGCTGTCGACGACCGGCATCCTGGTCGAACATTATGGCTGGGAAAGCGTCTTCCACGTCTTCGGTGGCGCCGGGCTGGTATTCGCGGCCGTCTGGTTCATGTTCATCCACGGCAGTCCGGCGAAGCACCCGCGCATTTCCCCCGCCGAACGCGAGCGGCTCGCCGACTGCATCAGCGACGAAGGCCCGCGCGTCGCCATCCCCTGGGTGCAACTGCTGCGCCACAAGGCGGTGTGGGCGCTGATCATCAACCACTTCACCTCGAACTGGCTGCTCTACCTCGCGCTCGCCTGGCTGCCGTCCTACTTCCGCGACGCCCAAGGCATGAACGTCACCAATGCCGGGCTGTTCGCCGTCGGGCCGTGGCTCGCCTATTTCGCCGCCGGCAACATCGCCGCCTGGTTCGCCGACCGCGCCATCAAGCACGGCACCTCCATCACCCGCGTCCGCAAGGTCGCGCAAGTCTCCTCGATGCTGGTCAGCGCCGGCTTCCTGCTGCTCGCCAGCCAGGCAACGACGCCGGCCACCGCGCTCGCCACGCTGTGCCTCGCGCTCGCCGCACTCGGCGTGTCAGGGTCAGGCTTCGGCGGCAACCACCTCGACATCGCCCCGCAGCACGCCGACATATTGTTCGGCATGTCGAACATCGGCGGCACCATCCCCGGCATCATCGGCGTCTATGCCACCGGGCTGCTGCTCGACCTGACCGGCACCTATGCCGCGACCTTCGCGCTGACCGCCGGCATCAACGTGTTCGGGGCGGTCGTGTGGTATTTCTGGTCGAGCGGCGAGCCGATTCTCGACGATTAGGGCCTCCGGCGGGTAGGCCTGAGGCCTGCACCCATTAGAATAACGCGAGTCAT
>CALMPZ010000085.1 GCA_937871645.1 uncultured Polymorphobacter sp. | reverse complement strand
AGCATGGGGCGATCCATCGCGTCGCCGATTGCGCCGATTTCGCCACGCTGGGCCCGGCGCAGCGCCGCGCCGTCGAGCTGGCGTTGCGCGGCTTCCGGCTGTCGGGCGTCGCGCTCGAAGGCCCGGCGCGCGCGCGCTTTCTCGACATCGGCGTCGAGCTCAGCAAGCTCGGCACGCAGTTCGGCAACGCCGTGCTCGATGCCACCGAGGCGTGGAGCGAACACATCACCGACGAAGCCGCACTCGCCGGGCTGTCGGACAATGACAAGGCGATGCTCGCGGGTTACGCGGCCGAGAAGGGCCTGACGGGCTGGCTGGTGACGTTGCGCCAGCCCAGCGTCAGCGCCGTTCTCGGCCATGCGCACGACCGCGACCTGCGCTACCGCGTCTACCGCGCCAACAGCACGCGCGCCTCCGACCAGTCCGACAACCCCGACCTCGACAACAGCCCACGCATCGAAGCGATCATGGCGCTGCGCCACGAATCGGCGCAGCTGCTCGGCTTTGGCGACTCGGTCGCGCTGTCGCTCGAAACCAAGATGGCGCCCGACGGCGCCGAAGCGCTCGGCTTCCTCGCCGACCTCGCCGCACGCGCGCGGCCGGTGGCGGAGGCCGAACTGGCGGCGGCGCGCGACTTTGCCCGCGCCAACTTCGGTATCGAGAACCTTGAGCCCTGGGACACAGGCTTTGTCGCGGAGGCGATGCGCCGCACGCTGCACGGCGTCGATCAGGACGAAATCAAGGCCTATCTGCCGCTGCCGCACGTGCTGTCGGGCACCTGCGCGCTGATCGAGCGGCTGTACAACGTCCGGCTGGTGGCGCGCGCCGATGTGCCGGTCTGGCACCCTGATGTGGTGTTCTATGACGTCACCGACCATGACGGCGCGGTCATCGCCGGCGTCTACCTCGACCTGTGTGCGCGCGCCGGCAAGCGTGGCGGCGCCTGGATGGACGTGTGCCGGCCGCGCTTCCGTGCCGCCGACCGGCTGCACCGGCCGATTGCCTATCTGACCACCAATTTCGCCCCCGCGACCGGCGGCAGGCCGTCGCTGCTCAAGCATGATGACGTCGTGACGCTGCTCCACGAATTCGGCCACGTCCTCCACCACCTGTTCACCGAGGTCGACCTGCCGTCGATCGGCGGCATCTCCGGCGTCGAATGGGATGCCGTAGAGCTGCCGAGCCAGTTCATGGAGAACTTCGCCTGGGACGCCGAGGCGCTGCGTTCACTGTCCAGCCACAGCGAAACCGGCGCACCGCTACCCGCGCCGCTGTTCGCCAAGATGCTCGCGGCGCGGCAGTTCCAGGCCGGGCTGATGTTGCTGCGCCAGATCGAGTTCGCGCGCTTCGACCTGCTGCTGCACCGCGACTTCGACCCTGCCAAGGGCGCCCGCGTGCTCGAAACACTGGCGCAGGTGCGCCGCGACGTGTCGGTGCTGGCGCCGCCGGCGTGGAACCGCTTCCCGCACGCGTTCGGGCATATTTTCGCGGGCGGTTATGCGGCGGGGTACTACAGCTATTTGTGGGCCGAACTGCTTGCGGCGGATGCGTTCGAACATTTTGCCGGCGGCGATGGCGCGGGCGCGTCGGCCTTCCGGCGCGAGATATTGTCGGTGGGCGCCAGCCGGCCTGCGGCGGAAAGCTTCGCGGCATTTGCCGGGCGGCCGCCGAAGCTCGACGCGCTGCTGCGACAGCGCGGGTTGGCCGCCTGAAGGTGGCTTAAGGGCCTCCGGCGGGCAGGCCTGAGGCCTGCACCCGATTGAAGAGCGCCGAATAATGGGTGCAGGGGTCCCGCCGGAGGCCCTTCAATCTTCCCGCGTCAAACCTCGTCCTGCGGCACCACATCGACTTCGACCTTGAGCATCTGGCGGCCGGGGGCGAGGATGATGCCTTCGATGGGGGCGACGTCGCCGTAGTCGCGGCCGGTGGCGAGGATGAGGTGGTCGTCCTGCGCCGGGCAGGCGTTGGTGGGGTCGAAGCCGACCCAGCCATAGTCGCTGCCGCACCAGACCGAGGTCCAGGCATGGGTGGCGTCGGCGCCTTCGAGGCGCGGGCGGCCGGGTGGCGGCACGGTGCGCAGGTAGCCGCTGACATAGGCCGCAGGCAGCCCGAGACCGCGCAGGCCGGCGATCATGATGTGCGCGAAATCCTGGCAGACGCCGCGGCGCGCGGCGAACGACGCAGCGGCGGGCGTGGCGACATCGGTGGCTTTGCGGTCATAGGTAAAATCGGCGTGGATGCGCTTGGTGAGTTCAGCGGCGGCGGCGATGATCGGCCGGCCGGGGGTGAAGCTGGCGCGGGCATAGTCGGTGATCGCGGGCAGTACGGGGGTGCGCGCGGTGGGATAGAGGTAGGACGCCGGGCTATCGGGGCCAAGGCCGGTTTCGACCATGGCGAGCGCGCGGATCGCCTCCCAATTGGGGCTGTCGAACGGCAGTTGCGGGCGGACGCTGTGGACATCGATGCGCGAGCGCGCTTCGATCGACAGCAGCTTGTGCGGCCGGTCGATGAGCACGGTGGTCATGCGTTCGCCGAAGCTACCGATGCGCCAGTCGCTTTGCGCCGGCACGGGCGACACATGGATGCGGCTTTCGAGCACGGTCTGGGTGCGCGACGTGGCGGGCGTTAGCCGCAGCACGCAGCGCGCGTAGCCGACACTGGCTTCGTAGCGGTAGGTGGTTTTGTGGCGGACGCTGTAGATCATGCGAGCCCAGCGAGCTTGATGGTCGGCACGGCGTTGGCGCCTTGCAGGAAATAGCGCGCGGCGATGGCGTCCGACAGCCGCATGAGCTCGGTTTCGAAGCCCTGGATGGCGGCAGCGTCGAGCGAGGCCGCGTCACCGGTTTCGATTTGCGTGGCGAGCGCCAGCAGGATGCGGGCATGGGGTTCGAGCATGCCGTCATCGACGAGTGCGGGCAGCAGTGCGAGGTGCTGCTTGAGCGTAACGAGCTGGAACGCCAGCGCGCGGGTGTTGAACGGGTCGAGCATCACCATGTCGCGCACCGGCACCAGCGCCAGCCCGATGAGGTAGCGCGCGCGGTAGGTGATCTGGCTGTCGGCGAGGTCGAGCAGTAGGTCGAGATCGTCAATGGTGGCACCGCTGCGCGCCAGCACGTGCGTGCAGCGGCAGATGTTGATGCCGCGTTCGATGCGGCGCCCGGTATCGAGGAAGCGCCAGCCGGCGGTGCGGTTCATGTTCTCCTGCGCCAGCCCCGACAGCGCGGCGATGATCTGCAGCGCCGATTCGACTTGCTCCAATGCATCGACTTCGGTGCGGACGCTGGTGCGGCCTTCGACGAGTCGCGCTTCGAGGCGGACCAGCAGCGCCCAGAAATCCGCCGACAGCCGTTCGCGCATGCTGGCACCGGCACGTCGCGCCATGCCGACGAGGCGGATGACCGAGCCGCTGGCATCGACATCGTGCAGCGCGTCACGCGCGGCATCGAGCGCGCGTTCGCCGGCGGCATCCTTGCCCAGCGCACCGCCATCGATCAGCAACCGTTCGATGCTCGCGAGTGTTTCGCCGGTGGTGTGCGCTGCGGCTTCGGCATCCATCAGGCTGGTGCACAGGCTGCGGATCAGCCGCAGCGTCGATTCGGCGCGTTCGAGGTAGCGGCCGAGCCAGAACAGGTTTTCGGCGGCGCGGCTGGGCAGCATGCCGGTGACGCGGCGGACCTTCACATCCTCCTGCGTGCCGAGCAGCGTGACGCGCGGCACCGGCGCATCGCCGACGACCCAGACATCGGCGGTGCGGGCGCCCTGCCCCATCGAAATGGCGCGGGCGTCGGCGCGGTCCGAAATGCGCGCGAAGCCGCCGGGCATGATGCGCATGCCGCCCTCCGTGGCGGTGGCATAGACGCGGACGACAAAGGGCGCGGCCTCCAGACGGCCGTCGCGCAGCACCGGGGTTGTCGAGAGGTGCGCGACTTCCTGCCCGACGAAATCGAACGGCCGGTCGATGAAGCGCTGGCGGAAATCGGCGGATTCGGCGGGTGACAGGTCACTCAGCAGCCGCGGTTGCGGGAACAGCCCGCCGGGGTCGACGGCACCGAAGGCGGAGGCAATTGCCATGGTGTCGAGATTGGCTTCGACCTTGGCACGCTCGCGCGGCTGGCCGCACCACCAGGTCGCGACATTGGGCATCTTGAGCTCTTCGCCGAGCAGGCGGCGGCACAGTAGCGGCAGGAAGCCGAGCAGCGATTTCGATTCGAGCACGCCGCTGCCGGGCATGTTTGCCATGGCGACGCCACCGTCGCGGATCGCTTCGAGCAGGCCGGGCGTGCCGAGTTGCGACGCGCCGTTGAGTTCAAGCGGATCGATGAAGTCGGCATCGACGCGGCGCAGGATGACATCGGCGCGCTTGAGGCCCGAAATGGTGCGTACATAGACCTTGCCGTCACGGACGATGAGGTCGCCGCCTTCGACCAGCAAAAAGCCGAGATAGCGCGCCAGATGCGCCTGTTCGAAATAGGTTTCGCTGTAGGGGCCGGGCGTCATCAGGCAGATGCGCGGGTCGGCGCGGTCGGCGGCGGCGGCGAGGCCCTTGCGCAGGTCATCAAAGAACGGCGCCAGCCGGTGGACGTTCATGCGGTTGTAGAGGTTGGGGTAAGCGCGCGACAATATGAGACGGTTTTCAAGCGCATAGCCCGCCCCCGACGGCGCCTGCGTGCGGTCATCGAGCACCCACCAACGGCCATCGGGACCGCGCCCCAAATCGGCGGCATAGGTTTGCAGGTGGCGCCCGCCGACGGGTTTGACGCCGCGCATGGCGCGCAGGAAATCGTTGCTGCCGGTCAGCGCGGCGGCGGGCAACACGCCGTCGCGGACCAGCGCTGCGTCGCCGTAAATGTCGGCGAGCAGCGCCTCCATCAGATTGGCGCGCTGTTCGACGCCTTCGGCGATTTGCGCCCATTCGGCTTCGGGCAGGATCAGCGGCAGCGGATTGAGCGGCCAACTGCGTTCATTCTCTTCGCCGTAGATGCGGTACGACACGCCAGTATCGCGGATGTGGCGCGTGGCGAGGCTGAAGCGGCCGCGGAACTCCTCCTCGCTGTAGTCGGCGACGTCGCCCAGGAAATCGAGCCAATAGTCGCGCGGGGTGCCCGAGCGGTCGAACAGCTCGTCGGGGATGCCTTCGAACGACCGGTAATCGCGCAGCCAGCCCGCCAGCCTTTCGGCGGTCGCAGCGTCGCGGTTGCGGCGCCGGGTCGAGGCGCGTTCAGCGACCAACCGGCGTCCTGAGGTCGAGGGTCAGCGGGAATTCCCCGGTCGGGGCCTCGGGCTGGAGCACGATGACACCGGGGCTGTGGCCATGCTCCTCGAAGCGCGCCTTGCGGCGGGCTTGCGCCTCGTACGAATTGACCGGGAAGGTGTCGTAGCTGCGGCCGCCGGGGTGGGTGACGTGATAGACGCAGCCGCCGAGCGAACGGCCGTTCCAGCGATCGACGATGTCGAAAGTCAGCGGCGCGTGGACGGGCAAGGTCGGGTGCAGGCCGCTGAACAGCTTCCACGCCTTGTAGCGCACGCCGGCGATGACCTCCATCGACGTGCCGGTCGAGGTCATCGGCAGCACGCGGCCGTTGCAGGTGATGGCGTGGCGTTCAGGGTTGAAGCCATTGGCGCGGACCTGGATGCGTTCGAGCGACGAGTCGACGAAGCGCACGGTGCCGCCGCCGGTCGATTCCTCGCCCATGACGTGCCAGGGCTCAAGCGCGTGGCGTAGTTCAAGGCTGACGCCGCCATATTCGACGCTGCCGTGGACGGGGAAACGGAACGCGCGCTGCGCTTCGTACCACGCCGGGTCGAACGCATAGCCGGCGCCGTTCAGGTCATCGAGCACGCCCATGAAATCCTGCCAGACAAAGTGCGGCAGCATGAAGCGGTCGTGCAGCGCCGTGCCCCAGCGCACCAGCCGGCCGGTCTGCGGGACCTTCCAGAACCAGGCGACGAGCGCGCGGATCAGCAATTGCTGCGCGAGGTTCATGCGCACGTCGGGCGGCATCTCGAAGCTGCGGAACTCAAGAAGGCCGAGCCGCCCGGTCGGGCCGTCCGGCGAGTAGAGCTTGTCGATGCAGATTTCGGTGCGGTGGGTGTTGCCCGCGACATCGGTGAGCAGGTTTCGTAGCAGCCGGTCGACGAGCCACGGCGACGGCGGCGCTTCGTCGTCCTCGGCCGGTGTTTTTGGCTTGCCGCCCTTCGGCGGCGGGGGAATCATCCCCAACGCGATATCGAGTTCGTACAGCGTATCGTGGCGCGCTTCATCGACGCGCGGCGCCTGGCTGGTCGGGCCGACGAACAGCCCGGCGAACAGGTACGACAGCGACGGGTGGCGCTGCCAATAGAGCAACAGGCTCTTGAGCACATCGGGGCGGCGCAGGAACGGTGAATCGTCGGGGCTGGCGCCACCGATGACGACATGCGCGCCGCCGCCGGTGCCGCAGTGGCGGCCGTCGATCATGAACTTGTCGGCGCCGAGGCGGCACCGGCGCGCGTCCTCATAGACGCCGGTGCTGATCTCGACCGCCTCGCGCCAGTTGCGCGCCGGCTGGACGTTGACCTCGATGACGCCGGGATCGGGGGTGACCTTGAGCACGCCCACCCGCACGTCATCGGGCGGGGTATAGCCTTCGATGCGCACCGGCAGGTCGCCGGCGGCGATTTCGAGTTGGGCGACGAGTTCGAGATAATCCTCGACGCGCGCCAGCGGCGGCATGAAGACATAGAGAAAGCCGTCGCGCGGTTCGACCGACAGCGCGGTGCGCACGATTGGCGGCTTGCGGCGCGCAGCCAATGCGACACGTGGCGGCGCGTTGCTCAATTCGGCGTGGCTCGGCAGCGCGCCGCGGTCGACATAGGGGTCTACGGCCACGATTTGCGGATAGTCCTCGGGCTTGACCAGCGGCAGCGAGCCGAGCGGCATGCGCAACCCGATCGGCGAGTCGCCCGGCACCAGGTAGAGCTGGCCGCGGCGGAACTTCCAGCGTTCGCTGAGCCAGCCGTCGCCTTCGTCACCGCCCTGCGCGCGGCGCAGCGGCAACACATGGCCGACGGCCTTCGACAGCCCGCCGGTCATCGCGCGATGCAGCCCCGACCGCGTCTTGCCGTCATCAAGGTCTTCGTCGCTGAACCTCACGCCGGCGGGCAAGTCGCTCTCGGCGCGGATCCAGTGCAGCGGGTCTTCGCGCGCCGGCAGCACATGCGCCGGATCGACTCCGAGTTGCGTTGCCAGCCGCAAGGTCAGCGCCTTGGCATCCGCCGCGGTGGCCTTGCGCTTGGTGGCCGGCGCACTGCCCAGCCACACCGGCTGGCCGTCGCGGCGCCAGTACAACCCGAGCGCCCAGCGCGGCAGCGGCTCGCCGGGATACCATTTGCCCTGGCCGTAGTGCAGCATGCCGCCCGGGCCGATGCGGTCCTTGAGCCGGCCGATGAGCTGGCCCGACAGCGCTAGCTTGGTCGGCCCCGATGCGGCGTTGTTCCATTCGTCCGATTCGAAATCGTCGATCGACACGAAGGTCGGCTCGCCGCCCATCGTCAGTCGCACGTCATTGGCCTGCAAATCGGCCTCGACCTGCTCGCCGAGCGCGTCGAGCGCCGCCCAGCGTTCGTCATCGAACGGGCGGGTAATGCGGATCGGCTCGACGACGCGGACGACCTCCATTTCGAACTCGAAGTCGGTCTTGGCGACGCTGGCGGCACCGGTAATCGGCGCCGAGGAGCGGTAGTGCGGCGACGCTGCGAGCGGCAGATGGCCCTCGCCGGTCAGCAGCCCCGAGGTAACATCGAAGCCGATCCAGCCGGCGCCCGGGATATAGGCTTCGGCCCAGGCGTGCAGGTCGGTGAAGTCGGTCTGCGTACCGAGCGGACCTTCGACAGGGTCGATATCGGCCTTGAGCTGGATTAAGTAACCCGACACGAAGCGCGCCGCGAAGCCAAGGTGGCGCAACATCTGGACGAACAGCCATGCTGAGTCGCGGCACGAGCCTGAGCCCAGCGAAAGTGTTTCGTCGGGCGTCTGCACACCCGATTCCATCCGGACCAGATAGCGCACCTGCTGTTGCAGCCGGGCGTTGAGGCCGACGAGGAAATCCACCGTGCGCTCGCCGTCGGGGGCCAGCGCCGCGACGGCGGCCTGCAGCAGCGGCCCGTCCTCATCGACGGTCGTATAGGCGGCGAGGTCGGCGACAAGGTCGGGCGTGTAGGCGAACGGCAGCACTTCGGCATAGGGCTCGATGAAGAAATCGAACGGGTTGACCACCACCATCTCGGCGGTGAGATCGACGGTGATGCTGAACTCGCGCGTGCGCTCGGGGAATACCAGCCGCGCCAGCCAGTTGCCGTGCGGGTCCTGCTGCCAGTTGATGAAGTGATTGCTCGGCGTGACCTTGAGCGAATAGCTCGGGATGCGCGTGCGGCAATGCTGCGCCGGTCGCAGGCGCACGACTTGCGGCCCCAGCTCGACCAGCCGGTCGTAGCGGTAGCGCGTCACATGGTGCAGTGCGGCAATGACCGACAGGGTGGCCTCCTGGTTGCAGCGCAGCATGGCGCGAACGCCACCCTAACGGCACCCACACGCATTCGACAAGGCCGCTTGGCGGGCGGGCCAATTTACCGCGTGTCAGCGTACCGTGGCATGCGTCGCAAGATAGGCATCGACCGCCTGCGCGCACTCGCGGCCTTCACGGATGGCCCAGACCACCAGCGACTGGCCGCGACGCATGTCGCCGCAGCTGAAGATGCGGTCAGCACTGGTCTTGTGCGCGGCGAATTCGGCCGCCACCGCACCGCGCGGCGACATTTCGACGCCGGCCTGCGCCAGCAAGCCTTCGGTGCGCGGGCCGAGGAAGCCCATCGCCAGCAGTACGAGATCTGCCTTGATCTGGAAGGTCGAGCCGGGGACTTCCTGCATCGTCATCTGGCCGTTCGGGCCGGGGCTCCAGTCGGCGCGCACGCATTCGATCGCGGTGACCTTGCCGCCTTCGCTGATGACCGACTTGGTCAGCACCGCGAAGTCGCGCTCGCAGCCTTCTTCCTGCGACGAGGAAGTGCGCATCTTGAGCGGCCAGTCGGGCCAGGTCATCGCCTTGTTCTCGCGAACCGGCGGCGCCGGCATCACCTCAAGCTGCGTGACGCTGGCGGCGCCGTGACGGTTCGACGTGCCGATGCAGTCCGACCCGGTATCGCCGCCGCCGATGACGACGACATGCTTGCCCTTCGCCGACAGCGTGCCGGTCGGCGCTGCAGTCGCTTCGTCGTCGCCGGCGTTGCGGCGGTTCTGCTGCGTCAGGAATTCCATCGCGAAATGCACGCCCGCGGTGTCGCGGCCCGGCACTTCGAGGTCGCGCGGCCGCTCGGCACCACCGGCGAGCACCAGCAGGTCATAGTCATCGAGCAGGCGCTGCACCGATATGGTGACGCCGATTTCGACGTTGGTGCGGAAGATGACGCCTTCGCCCTCCATCTGCGCGACGCGGCGGTCGATCAGATGCTTTTCCATTTTGAAGTCGGGGATACCGTAGCGCATCAGCCCGCCGATACGGTCGTTCTTTTCGAACACCGTCGGGTTGTGGCCCATGCGCGCCAGCTCCTGCGCGCAGGCGAGGCCAGCGGCGCCGGAGCCGACGATGGCGATGCGCTTGCCGGTACCGCGCGCCGACAGCTGCGGCTTGATCCAGCCTTCAGCCCAGCCGCGGTCGATGATTTCGCATTCGATGGTCTTGATGGTGACCGGCGTGTCCTGGATGTTGAGCGTGCACGCGGCTTCGCACGGCGCCGGGCAGATGCGGCCGGTGAATTCGGGGAAGTTGTTGGTCGAAT
>CALMPZ010000084.1 GCA_937871645.1 uncultured Polymorphobacter sp. | reverse complement strand
GGCACGACTTCGACATGGTTGAAGCCGGCGTCGCGCAGCATCTTCGCCATCAGCTCGGAGCCTTCGGGAAAGCCGCGGTTTTCGGCGGCGATCGACGGGACGCGGATCCACTCCTGCAGGCGCTTGACGTTGGCGTCGTGCGATTTCGCCAGTTCGGTGGCGAGCGCCTTCAAGTCGGCGGGACTGGCGAGCGCCACCTGCGGCATCGCCAAGGCGGCCGCGCCGAGTGCGGCGCCCTGCAACATTGTCCGGCGCGCGATCTTGTCGGTCATCACATTCTCCCTGATTTCAAGGCGAAGCTAGACGCTAGTTGTCCAAACGAAAAGGCCCGGCGCAAACGAAAAGGGGCGGACCTTGCGGCCCGCCCCCTCGCTAATTCTGGATTTTGCGCCAGATTTAGAAGCGGAAGCCTGCACCAGCGGTGATCTGGTTGGTGGTGACACCAGCCTGATAGTTCGAATAGCGATATTCGAGCTTGCCGTAGAACTGCTCACCGAACGCCTGTTCGACACCAGCGGCGAAGCGGAAGCCGCCATAATTTTCCGACGTGTCAAGCGTCAAGCCGCCGACGGGCGTGATGTAGTACTTGACGTTCTGCTGCGCGTAACCGCCGGCACCGTAGAGCAGGGTCGAGTCAGCGACCTTGAAGCCGGCACGCGCCATCAGCGCCCAGTTGAAGCCGAGGTTGGCGTTGACGTTCGGACGACCGAGCAAGCAAGCCGTAGCGTTGTCGGGGCAGAGCATGTCCGAATAGCTCTGGGTGCTGCCGGCAAAGTTACCATAGGCGCCGAGGATGACGGTTTCCGAAACCGGCATGTCGTAGCCGACTTCAACGCCGTAGCCGAACGAGCTCTTCGAATTGTCAACCACGACACCGGTCGGGCCGACATAGTCGATGCCGGTCGAGTTCCAGCCGCCCTGGGCTTCGACGCGGAAGCCGCTGAATTCAGCAGCAGCCGCCGGCATCGAAGCGGCGGCGGTCGCCAGAACAGCAGCAACAGTAAGAGTGCGCAACATAGTTATCTCCTTAAATGAACTCGCGATGAATTATCACGAGTTTGAGCAATAGTTTTGTAACAAACCACTACGTCCATACAATACGCGCGAACAGCAGCAGAGGACTTCCCTGTTGCAGCGCCAGATAGTGGCGAGGGCGCGGTTTTGCCAGCCCAAACTGGCATTAAACCGGAATATGGCTCAAACTGTTGCTAGCATGTCACACTGTACCATGCGCCACGCGCAGCCGCCCGACCCAGCGCGCGTGGCGGCCGAACACCAGCCGGTTGAGCACCAGCGCCAGCGCGATGCATGCCAGCAGCGTCACCAGCATCAGGTGGATATAGTGCACTGGCGTCCATAAAAACGTGAACACCGCGTACAGCCCGACACCGAACAGCAGCGCCGCCATCATCGCCCGCGCATCGACATCGGTGAACAGCAGCCCGACGATGAACACCGACAGGATCGGCATCGACAGCAGGCCGTTGAGCTGCTGCACGAGGTTGATGATCGAGTCCGCGCCGGCATAGACCGGCACCAGCGCAATCGACACCAGCATGAACGCCAGCGAGATGATGCGGTTGAGCCGGCCGACATCGGGCTTGGCGGTCAGGAATTTTTCGTGGAGGTCGCAGACATACAGCGTCACCGACGAATTGAGCACAGAGGTGTAGCTGGTCAGCACCGCCGCGAGCATGAACGCCGCAAACGCTCCCGACAGCCAGCCCGGCATCAACGACGCCACGACGCGGCCATAGGTGGCATCGCCGATATCGCCGAACAGCTTGTAGCCCGCGACACCCGGCAGCACGACGACCGCCGGCACGATCAGGATGCGGATGGCGACCGCCGCGAGCACGCCCTTTTGCCCCTCGCGGATCGAAGGTGCCGCCATGGCGCGCTGGGTGATCGTCTGGTTGGTGCTCCAGTAGAACATCTGGATGAAGATCATGCCCGTCAGCAGTGTCGGCCAGGGAATCGGCGAGTCCGGCCCGCCGATCATCGACAGCCGTTCGGGCGGGATGCTCGAAAAATCGAAGTTGATCGCCGCTAGCGCCAAAAACGTCACCAGCAGCGCCATGCCGAGCACGCCGACGCCCGAGATCGTGTCATAGACCGCCACCGCACGCAGCCCGCCGCCGACCGCATAGGCGGTGCCCATCACTGCCATCACTGCCGCAATCCACAGCACCGGCAGATCGACCCCGAACATCGATTTGAGGAACAGCGCCCCGGTGTATAGCATGATCGGCAAGTAGATGAAGACATTGCCGAGCAGGAACAGTACCGACACCAGCGCCCGCAGATGGATCGAGCCGTACTTGCGTTCGAGCAGCTCGGTCGTGGTCGTGCAATTGTTGCGGTAGTAAATCGGCAGGAAGATGAACGCGAGCATCAGCAGGCCAACAATGGCCGACAATTCCCACCATGCCAGCAGCAGCATCTGGTTGCCGTTCATGCCGACGAGCTGATCGGTCGACAGGTTGGTCAGCGTGATCGACCCGGCGATGAACGGCCAGGTCAGATTGCCGCCCGCCAGGAAATATTCGCGGTTGGAATCTTTCGAGCGCCCACCCATGCGCCGCACTGTCCACGCCGTCGCCAGCGCCATCAGCAACGTCAGCCCGCCGAACACCAGCCATTGCAGCCCATTTGCGGTCATGCCGCCTCCCCCCTGTTAATCGGTGTCGAACCCCAGTGTCATTTGCCAGTCGAACCTCGCGCCCGGTCGCAGCACCGGCAATGCATCGGGCAGCGCCTGCGGCTCGAACGCGATGCCGCTGTTGCGGCCGATGACCTGCCCGCCATGCCCCGGCGGGCCGCCCGCCAGCCCGACGCCGGTATAGACAACCAGCGCCGGTGCCGGGCTGGTGACCGTCAGCCGCCGCCCCGATGCCGGATCACTGAGCACCGCCGCCGCGCCGTTGCCGCGCACGAAGACATGGTCGATACCGCCCGCGGCCACGGCTTGAGGATCAGTGGAGGCAAGGATGTCGCCCAGCCGCTGCGGCGCGCGCAGGTCGAACACCGTGCCATCGACCGGCGCGGCACCCGCCGTCACCTGCCCCGCACCGCTCGGGTAATAGGCGGGTGCGTCGAGCTGCAGGACATGGTCGCCGACCGGCGTGCCGGCGCCCGACAGGTTCCAATACGGATGCCACGTCAGATTGACCGGCGTCGGCGCGTCGCTCGTCGCCGCCAGCGCCAGGGTCAACCCCGCCGCGTCAAGCCGGTAGGTCGCGACCACCGTCAACGCGCCGGGATAGCCCTCATCACCGGCCGGACTTTGATGCGTCAGGCGTAACACCGCCGCGCCGTCCTCGACGTTCGCCGAAACCAGCCGCCACAGCGCGCGGTCGAAGCCCTGCGCGCCGCCGTGCAGCGTGTTGGTGCCCTCGTTGCAGCTAAGTTGATGGTCGACCCCGTCGACGCTGATCCGCCCGCCGGCGATACGCCCGGCAGTGCGCCCGATGATGGCGCCGGGGTAGTTGCGGCTGGCAAGATAGCCCGCGATATCGTCATGGCCCAGCGTCACTTCGGCGCAGCGCCCGTCGCGGTCCGGCATTTGCAGCGACTGCAGAATGCCGCCGAGCGTCAGGATGGTCGCGCGCACTGCACCCGCCGACATCGTCACGGCCTGCGCCATGCGCCCGTCGGGCAGCGCGCCAAAATCGGCAACTACGACGTTCACAGGCACGCCCGCAGCCGTGCCGCAGCGTCTTCGGGGGTCAGGTCGCGCTGCGGCATGCCGAGCAATTCGAAACCGACCATGTGCTTTCGCACCGTGGCGGAGCGCAGCAGCGGCGGCAGGAAATGGCCGTGCAGGGCGAAATCGGGGTCGCCCGGGTGCTGTTGCCAGCCCAGCGAATAGGGCAATGCACAGCCGAACAGC
>CALMPZ010000083.1 GCA_937871645.1 uncultured Polymorphobacter sp. | reverse complement strand
GCGGCGCGCTGCCCGGCCCGCTGCACATCGTCGCCAACCTGCCCTACAATATCGGCACCGCGCTGCTGGTGCGCTGGCTGACCATCGAACCCTGGCCGCCGTGGTGGGCCAGCCTGACGCTGATGTTCCAGAAGGAAGTCGCGCAGCGCATTGTCGCCGCCGCCGGCTCAGACGCCTATGGCCGGCTGTCAGTGCTCGCGCAGTTCCGCAGCCGCCCGCGCATCGCCTTGGACCTTCCCGCCAAGGCCTTCACACCGCCGCCCAAAGTCGCCTCCGCCGTCGTCCACATCGTGCCCATGGAACCCGTGCGCGACGTGCCGATGGCGCGCATAGAAGCCGTCACCGCAGCCGCGTTCGGCCAGCGCCGCAAGATGCTGCGCGCCAGCCTCAAGACATTGAACGGCGGAATCGAGGCGCTGCAGCGCACTGGCATCGATCCCGAACGCCGCGCTGAAACGTTGACAGTCGATGAGTTCGCGGCGTTGGCGGCTGAGATCTAAGTGCCTCCGGCGGGCAGGCCTGAGGCCTGCACCCGATTGAAGGAGAACCGGGTCATTCCCGCGCAGGCGGGAATCCATGCGACGCCGACGATAGATTCCCGCCTACGCGGGAATGACTGAAATATTTGGGTGCAGGGGTCACCCCTGCCCGCCGGAGGCCCTTAATTCTTCACTGCTGCTACCGGCTTTGCCGGCTCGATACTCGCCGCAACCGGTGCCTTGGCGGCCTTGGCTGCGGCCGCGCTCATCGCCGCCTGCAGCCGCGTCGCGGCGGCGCAATCGGTCTTGCACAGCGTCTTGATGCGCTGCAGGTTGACGTTGGCGCGGGCGTTGGCGCCGCGGGCGACAAGCGCGAGGCCCTGGCCTTCCAAAGCGGCGATGTCGTTGGGGTCGAGCTGCAGCGCGTCGCCCCAATAACGCACCGCCTTGCCGGTCAGGCCTTGCGCCTCATAGGCGCGCGCGATGCCGATATAGGCGTTGGCGTTCGCCGGATCGGCGGCAAGCGCGGTCTCGAACGCGTCGATGGCTGCGCTCGGCTGGCCCTTGGCGAGAGCTGCAACGCCCTTGGCTTCGAAGCTTTGCGACAGCGCCGACACTGGCTTGCCGGAAGCCGCAGGGCTGGTCGCCGCACTGGCGCCCATCGCCGACGACAGCAACACAGCCACGAACAGATTACGAAACATCATCGGGCAAATCCCAAACTATACTGGCGCGAAAGCTATCAGAGCCGCGTCAGTCTTGCGACAAAAAAGCCGTCGCAACCGTGCCGGTGCGGCGTTACGACCGCCGAGGTTACGGGCTTCGGATCGGTGGCAATGCTGAACGGCGCCGGCTCCCAGCCCTCGTTGAGGCTGAGGAAGCGCTTGATTTGCGCCTCGCCCTCGTCAGGCAGCAGCGAGCAGACGACATAGACCAAAGTCCCGCCGGACTTGACGCACGCCGCGCCGATGTCGAGCAGCCGCCGCTGTTCGGCAATCAGCCGGTCGAGCCGCTGCGGTGTCAGCCGCCAGCGCGCCTCGGGATTGCGCCGCCACGTCCCCGTCCCCGAGCAAGGCGCGTCGATCAGCACCAGATCAACACCGCCGGTCAGGTCGGCAAGCGCCGCCGCTTCCTTGCCCGGATTGAGCAGCCGGCGTTCGGCAATCGTCACCCCGGCGCGCGCGACGCGCAGCGCCAGCCGGTCGAGCCGGCCGCGGTCGGTGTCGCTGGCAATCAGCCGGCCCGTGTTGCCCATGTCGGCGGCCAGCGCCAGTGTCTTGCCGCCGGCGCCGGCGCACAGGTCGAGTACCGTGGTGCCCGGCTGCGCGACGCACGCCAGCGCGGTCAGCTGGCTGCCTTCGTCCTGCACTTCGATCAGCCCGTCGTTGAACGCCGGATGCGATTCGACCGCCATCGCGCCGCTGGTCCGCAAGCCGTCGCGGGCATAGCGGCAGGCACTGACGCCTTCGATTTCGGCCAGCATCGCGTCGCGCGTCGTGCGCAGGGTATTAACGCGCAGATCAAGCGGCGCACGTTCAAGCAGCGCGCGCACCTCCTGCGGCGTCGAGCTGCCAAACCGCGCCCGCAGCCGCGACAACAACCATTCGGGCGCGAGGCTGCTATCGGCGGCATCCTCATCCTCGTCGAGCGCGCGCGGCGAATGGCTCGCGTCGGTGCCGAATTCGAGCAGCAAATCGGGCGCATGCGCGGAGGCATAGCCGATCATCGCCGCACGCCCCGACCGCGGGCAGGTGCCGATCGACCGGATGACCTCGTAAATCAGCTCGCGCACCGCGCGGCGGTCCTTCGACCCGGCATAGCGCCGCGTGCTGAAATAGCGCGCAATCAGCGTGTCCGCAGCCGCACCCCCGTCACGTGCGGCAGTGGCGATCTGGTCGAGGCAGTCGATGGCGGCCTGGATGCGGGCGGCTGGGGTCATGGTGAAGTCGATTCAGGAGAGGGA
>CALMPZ010000082.1 GCA_937871645.1 uncultured Polymorphobacter sp. | reverse complement strand
TCCTTCACGTCGGGAGTAGCTTAGCATCCTGTCCAGTTTTCCGGGACCACCTCAGTTGCTCAGGCACGATACAGCGACTGCCCCCGTTTGATGGTCTCGACGACCTTGATGTCTCTGATCTTGTCGGGCGCCACCGTTAGAGGATTGGCATCAAGTATTACAAGATCGGCGAACTTGCCTGCGGAGATTGTTCCCTTGATCGCCTCTTCGCGGTAGGTGTGGGCGACGTTCCGCGTCGCACCCAATAGGGCTTGATACGGACTGATCCGCTCCTGCGGCCCCAGCACCTGGCCGGACATGGTCTGGCGCGTCACGGCCGTCCAGACCGCCTCCATCACGTTCGGCGAAGCAGACGGGCAGTCACAATGAATCGTCGTTTTGGGGTTCAGCTTCATCGCGGAGGCAAGCGGCGACTCCATGCTCGCGCGTGCCGGCCCAAGCAGCTTCATCTGCAGGTCACCATAGACCATCATGTGCGGCGGCATCATCGATGCCCCGATGTGATGCTTCTTGTAGGTCTCCAACTGGTCCTGCCGCACAAAATACGAATGCGCGATCACGGTGCGGCGATCGCCGGACTTGCCGGTTGCCTTGATGGCCTTCTCGATGGCGGCGAGCGCCATATCGATGCCGGCGTCGCCGTTGCTGTAGGCATAGAGCTGGATGTCATTCTGATAGGCATAGCCGACCCAATGCTCGACCGCGTCCTTGGGGAGCAGAATACCCTTCCAGCCATCCGGAAACCCGGTCGTGTCAGCATAGGGCTGGGTGAAGGCGGCGAGACGCAGCTGCGGGGCTGCATCGGTTGCGACCTGGTAGCCCGGAATTTTCAACCCATGGTCGCCGTGACTGTAGGCGCCCCATTTCCAGTCGGCGTCCATGACGATTTTTCCAGTCGCCGCGTCCGATACCGAGGGCATCCCGATGACATCCACCGATAGCGCGCCCTGGTCAAAGGCAGCCCGCAGATCCTGCACCTCCTGCAAGTTGAGCTGATAGCTCTGGACCGTCGTATAGCCTTGCTGCGCCAGCAGTGCCTCGGCCGCCTTGAAGGTCTTGATCGACACGGACTGCGGATAGGCACCGACCGCCGCCAGCCGTGCCATGAGAAACGGCGTAAACAGCAGCTCGCCGGTGAGTCTACCGGTCTTGGGGTCCTTGACGATGACGCCCGGCGAAGGCGCCTTGCTATCCGGCGTCAGGCCAAGCTTGGCGATGCCGGCGCTGTTGACCTGTCCCGTCAGCGTCGAGAGCGTGACATTCATCACGGGTGTGTCAGGGAATGCCGCGTCAAGGTCAGCGAGCGTAAGCGCGCCATCCTTGAGCATGGCGGCAACATAGCCGTAGCCAATGATCCAACCATTGAACGGTGCGGTCTGCTTCAACAACTTGATGACATCTGCCCGGCTTGCCGGGGGATTGGGGCTGAAATAGGCAAGGTTCACGCCCAGCGTCTGCTGCGCGAACAGCGTGAAGTGCCCCCAGGAATCGATAAAGCCTGGCAGCATGGTGCGGCCCTGAAGGTCGACCTGCGTGGCCCCCGGCAACTTGGAAAGCGCGTGCGCCTTCGAGCCGGCATGGACGATCTTGCCATCCTTGACCGCAACGGCTTCGACATGGTCGGGCGCATCGCCCTCCATGGTCAGAATGGTGCCATTGAAATAGATGGTTGGTGCGGTCTGAGCGGTCGCGGGCCCGGTGGCCTCCTTCGCGATCGCCGAACCCACGTCCAGCACAGCTGCAGCACCGGCAGCAGCGGCGCCGGCCTTGATGAATTTGCGACGATCGATTTTGCCTGCACCCATGGACTGCCTTGGCCTCCCAAATTGTAGTTTATTCTTGAGTGGTCCACAGCTGCGCCACCGGTCAAACCGGATTCTACCAGCGCGCATGCCAAAAGTCACACTACCGCTGAAACCGGTGACAGACAGGCTTTGAAGACAGCAGGCGTGGGCGTTGCACGCTATCGCGGGAGCCGCTGCGTGGGCAAAGCCGCGCAGCGGTCGTCACATCTCAAAGCAGGAAGTCGACCGCCGTCAGCGCGGCATTGTTGTACAGCGAGACCTGGAAATCAGCGGTCAGGCTGCCGGTCGTGTTGGCGAAGATTGCCGCATGGCCGGTCGAGTCGACACCGACGCGCAGCTGGCCAAGGCCGGTAAACGCCGCGTTGCCGATGAAGGTGAACGCCTGGTCGCCAAGGATCGACGTGTCGGCGTCAATCAGGCTGAGGTCGATCAGATCCTGGCCACTGGTGAAGTCGGTCAGAATGTCGGCCTTGGTGACACCGAAACCACTCTCGCTGTTGGTGAGGTAGGCGAAGACGTCATTCCCCGCGCCGCCGGTCAGCGTATCGACGCCGGTGCCGCCGAGCAGCCGGTCGTCCGCCGCCGAGCCGATGATGGTATCGTTGCCCGCCGCGCCGCCGACCGAAACAAGGCCGCTGGTCAACACTGCCGACAGGTCGATGGTTTCAGCCGCTGCCGTGCCGACCAGTTTTACGCCGGCAAAGCCGCCGCTGCTGATTTCCTCGATACCGCTGAACGCCGACAGCGTGATCGCCGCATTTGCAGCGGTGGCGATGATGCTGTCATAGCCGATGCCGCCGTGCACCGCGTCGGTGCCAGCGCCGATCCGCGCCAGGAAGGTGTCATCGCCATTGCCGCCGTTGAACACGTCGTTGCCGCTGCCGAGATCGAAGCGGTCATTGCCCGACGTGCCGGTGACGTTGTCGTTGCCGCTACCGGCGTCGATGGTGACGTTACCGGTAATGGTGACGCCCGACAGGTCGATGGTTTCGGCGACGGCGGTGGCGGTGAGCCGGACACCGGTGAACGCGACGGCGTCGACCGCCTCGATGCCCGTCAGCGCGCTGAAGCCGATGACGACATTGTTGGCACCGGCGCGGATGGTGTCGAACCCGGCACCGCCATTGATGTTGTCGCTGCCGCTGCTCGCCTTGGCGAGGAAGACGTCATCGCCGTTGCCGCCGTTGAAGACGTCATTTCCGCTGCCAAGCACGATGGTGTCGGCGGCGCCCGAGCCTGTGACGATGTCGTTACCGCTGCCGGCGTCGATCGACACGATGCCGGTCAAGGTCACACCCGAGAAGTCGAGGAGGTCGGCAAGTGTCGAACCAATGATGCTGGTACCGGCAAAGCCGTTCGAGCTGATCGCTTCGATGCCGCTCAAGGTGCTGATGCCGATGACTGCATTGGCGGTGGT
>CALMPZ010000081.1 GCA_937871645.1 uncultured Polymorphobacter sp. | reverse complement strand
GCGCAATCGCCAGCAGCACCCGCGAGCCGGCACTGTCGTGCGCCGCAAACATTGCCCGCACCGCCGTTTCGAAACCGCCGACCTCGACGGGCCAGACATTGGGCGGCATTGCCGCCGCTGCCGGGTGCCCCACAGGCAAGTCGCGCCCCGTGTGCCAGAATTCCTTGAGGTCGGGGCGGTCGGCGTCCTTGGCGGTCTCGATTCCCAACGGCGTATAGCCGCGTGCCCCACCCTGCCCGACGAGATAGCGGCGCTTGGCCGCCTCGGGCAGCGCGAAGAACGCCGCGGCTGCCGCCTGCACGCGCGCCACCAGCGCACCGTCGACGCCGTGGTCGGTGACCACCGCAAAGCCGGTGCGTTCGAACGCATCGCCGAACGCTGCCGCCGCGTCATGGTCGGCAAGTGTCAATGGAATCGGCGCAATATCGGCGATGGCGGTCATATGTCGCTCCTAAAACCAATCGACCGCGACCGCCAGCGCCGCTAAAGCGCAGCATCAGATGTTTTCGCACGAGGCAGTTTCATGACCGCTACCGTCCATTGGCCAAGCTTCTCCTGGGAAGACCCGCTGCTGCTCGACAGCCTGCTCAGCGATGACGAGCGCATGATCCGCGATTCCGCCCGCGCCTTCTGCGCCGAGCACCTCGCGCCGATCGTCCGCAACGACAACCGCCTCGAACAATGCGACCGCGGCCTGATGAAGAAGTTCGGCGACTACGGCCTGCTCGGCCCGACGATCACCGGCTATGGCTGCCCCGGCGTGTCATATGTCGCTTACGGCCTGATCGCGCGCGAAGTCGAACGCGTCGATTCGGCGTACCGGTCGGCAATGTCGGTGCAATCGAGCCTCGTGATGTGGCCGATCTATGCTTACGGGTCGGAGGAGCAGCGCCAGAAATACCTGCCCAAGCTGGCCAGCGGTGAATGGATCGGCTCGTTCGGGCTGACCGAGCCCGATGCCGGCTCGGACCCCGGCTCGATGAAGACCAACGCCCGCAAGACCGCGAATGGCTATGTCCTCAACGGCGCCAAGATGTGGATTACCTCCTCGCCGTTCGCCGATGTCATGGTCGTCTGGGCCAAGACCGAAGACGGCAAGATCCGCGGCTTCATCGTCGAGCGCGGCGACAAGGGGCTGTCTACCCCCAAGATCGAAGGCAAGTTCGCGCTGCGCGCCTGGGTGACGGGTGAGATCGTGCTCGATAACGTCGAAATTCCCGAAGGCCGGTTGCTGCCCAATGCCGTCGGCCTCGGCGGGCCGTTCGGCTGCCTCAACAACGCGCGCTACGGCATCGCCTGGGGCGCGATGGGCGCGGCGGAATTCTGCTGGCACGCGGCGCGGCAATACACGCTCGACCGCAAGCAGTTCGGCCGGCCGCTCGCGGCAACGCAGCTCATCCAGAAGAAGCTGGCGGACATGCAGACCGAAATCACGCTGGGGCTGTCGGCCGCACTCCACGCCGGCCGCCTGATGGACAGCCACACGCTGGCGCCCGAAGCGATCAGCCTGATCAAGCGCAACAATTGCGGCAAGGCGCTCGATATCGCCCGCGTCGCGCGCGACATGCACGGCGGCAACGGCATTTCGGACGAATATGGCGTCATCCGCCACGTCATGAATCTTGAGGCGGTCAACACCTATGAGGGCACGCACGACGTTCACGCGCTGATCCTCGGCCGCGCGCAGACCGGCATCCAGGCGTTTTACTGAGGCACGTTGTCACCGCGTACCGGCTTTTTGTAGACGCGCAGCGGTGGCTTCGCTAACACGCGGCCGGGCTCGAATTCAGGGGATTTATCCGATGCGCATTCTTTTTGCCGTACCGGCGCTGGCGCTCGCCGTGCCGTTCGCCGCTGCCCATGCCGAGCCCGTGCCGGCGTCGGTCGCGGCGATGATCGATGCCGCCGCCGGTGATCCGGCGTCGCTCAAGACCGTCGCCGACATTGCCAAAAAGACCAACCCCGGCTCCGCCGCCGAAATCGACGCGCAGGTCGCCGCACTCAACAAAAAGACCGAGGAAGCCCGCGTCGCCAAGCTCGAAAGCCAGTCGTTCACCGAAGGCTGGAGCGGCGAAGGCACGATCGGCGCGTTCACCTCGAGCG
The DNA here is from genome assembly GCA_937871645.1 of uncultured Polymorphobacter sp. Classification (GTDB taxonomy): domain Bacteria; phylum Pseudomonadota; class Alphaproteobacteria; order Sphingomonadales; family Sphingomonadaceae; genus Polymorphobacter_A. The sequence continues at coordinate 3,300 of CALMPZ010000081.1, read as the reverse complement.
GCAACACGTCGAGCACCGGTGTCGCCATCGGCGCCAAGCTGACCAAGGAAAGCCTCAAGTGGAAAAATACGCTGGCGGGCGCGGTCAATTACCAGAAGGACAATGGCGTCACCTCGCAGGAACGCTATTTCATCGGCAATGACCTCAACTACAAATTCTCGCCGCGCTTCTACGCGCTCGCCATCGTCAGCTGGGAACGCGATACCTTCGCCGGCTTCACCAGCCGCTTCAGCGAATCGATCGGTCTCGGCTACAAGGTCATCGACACGCCGAAGGTGACGTTGGGCCTCGAAGGTGGCCCGGCGCTGCGCCAGACCAACTACATCATCACCGGTAACAGCTCCGATTTCGCCGGCCGCGTCGCGGGCAACTTCGTCTGGAACATCGGGCCGACGACGGCATTCACCGAAACCGCGTCCTACTTCTTCGGCGGCGAAACCAACACCATCACCTCCGAAACCGCGCTGACCACCAAGCTTTACAATTCGCTGTCGGCGCGCATTTCGTTCTTCCTGCAGAACGAAAGCAATCCGCAGCCCGGGCTTGAAGCGACCGACACGACGACGCGCTTCACGCTGGTCTACGGCTTCTGATGCACCGGCCGGGAAGCACGGCCAGCTTCCCGGCGCTTTACCGCTGATGCGGCTGCTCGGCGCCATCTTCGCCGGCGGCACCTCGCGACGCTTCGGCGGCGACAAGGCGCTGGCAACGCTGCACGACAAGCCTTTGATTCAACACGTGATCGACCGGCTGGCGCCGCAAGTCGAAACGCTGGTCATCTGCGGCCGCGACTGGCCGCCCTACCCCAACCTCGTCGACCGGCCGGCACCGGGGCTGGGGCCGCTTGGTGCGTTGTGCGCGGCGCTCGACCATGCGGCGGCGCACCGTTTTGACGCCGTGCTCACCAGCGGCTGCGACTTGCCGTACCTGCCCGAAGATCTCGCCGGCCGGCTGTCCGGCGACGGCGCGCGCGTGGCGGCGGGCCAGCCGCTGCTCGGGTTCTGGCCGGCCAAGTTGGTGCGGCGGCTGGAGATGCATCTGGCCGCTGGCGAGGACCGCCGCATGTCGACCTGGCTGACTATTGCTGCGGCGCGGACAATTGACTTCGGGCCGATTATCAACGTCAATCGCCGCGAAGATCTGGCAGCGCTGGAGTGAGCGATGGCGAAGGTGACCGGACTTGGTGGGGTGTTCTTCCGCTGTGCCGACCCGGCGGCGACGCGCGCCTGGTATGCGCAGAATCTCGGCGTCGCGGTCGATGACTATGGCGCGACGTTCGCGCAGGCGGACGGGGCGCAATCGGTGTGGAGCCCGTTCAATCCGGGCAGCGATTATTTCCCCGCTGGTCAGGCGTTCATGATCAATTTCACCGTCGATGACCTCGACAGCTTGCTGGCGCAACTGGCCGCCGACGGCGTCGTGCTGGTCGGGACACCGCTCGACGAAAGCTACGGCAAGTTCGGCTGGATCATCGACTGCGACGGCCGCAAGATCGAGCTGTGGGAGCCCAAGGGCCAGCTTTAGCGGCGCGGTTCAGCTGCTGCCGATCACTGAGGCAATCACCCCGATCACCACCAGCGTCAGCCCGAGCGCCTCGGCGCGCTTGAGCGGCTCGCGCAGGTAAAAATGCCCGAGCAACAGTGTGAATATGACCTCGACCTGGCCGACGGTACGGACCAGCGCCACCGGCACCGACGCGAACGCCGTGAACCAGCATGCCGAACCGGTGGCGGCGAGCAGCCCGACCCACATCGACGTGCGCCAGCTGCCCAGCACCGCGCGCCACTGGCCGCGCTCGCGCAACGCCACATAGCTGCCCTGCATCACCAGTTGCAGCGCCACCACCGCGACCAGCGTGGTCAGCGCGCGCAGGATGACATCGCCGTCACCCAGTGTCTGCGTCGCGCGCTTGACCGCGATCGAGGTCAGCGCGAACAACAGTCCTGCCGCCAGCCCGTAGCGCGCCGCCGGCTGCCACAACGCCCCGAAAACATCGCGCAATTTCAGCCCCTTGCCGCCGAGCGACAGCGTCATCACGCCGACAACGCTGATGGCGATGCCGAGCCAGACCAGCGGCGTCAGCACCTCGCCGAGCAGCCACAGCGCGAACACCGCGCCCTGCACCGCCTCGGTCTTGGCATAGGCCGTGCCGACGACAAAGCTGCGTTCGCCGAATGCCATGATAAGCAAATTGGTGCCGCCGATCTGCAGCAGCCCGCCGAGCAAAGCGAATCCGAAAAATGCCAGCGACAGCGGCGGCAGGTGTGCAGTAGTCGCGGCAGCGTAGCCGAACCACAGCGCCAGCGCCACCGGCAGGCCATAGAAATAACGGACAAGCCCCGCGCCGTTGACCGACAGCGTCGCGCGCAGACGTTGCTGGATCGCGGTGCGCGCCGCCTGGAACAGGCCGGCGGCCAGCGTCGCGGGCAGCCAGATTGCGGCGAGTATCAAGCGGCGCCGGCAATCAAGCTGCGTCAGGCCGCAGGTGCGTCGGCGATCATCGCGGTGAATTTGGCTTCGGCGACGGTCTTGCCGTTGATGGCCGCACGACCGGCGAATTTGCAGACGGTGGCACGGCGCTGAATGAATTCGACGTGGAGATCCATCAGGCATCCGGGTTCGACGGGGCTGCGGAACTTCGCCTCGTCGATCGCCATGAAATAGACGAGCTTGCCCGAGCCGGCGAGGTCCATCGACCGCACCGCAAGCACGCCGGCGGTTTGCGCCAGTGCCTCGATGATCAGCACGCCGGGCATGATCGGCCGCGCCGGAAAGTGCCCGGCGAAGAACGGCTCGTTGATCGTCACCGCCTTGATGCCGCGCGCCGACTGGTTGAGGATGATATCCTCGACGCGGTCGACGAGCAGCATCGGAAAGCGGTGCGGAATCAGCGCCATCACCGCCAGCACATCGGCTGGTGTGGCGAAGCTGGCGCTTTCCGTCATCTTACTTGGCGCCGGCCGGAGCCGTCGTCGACACGCGCGGCAGCGCCTTGTCGAGGCGGGCCACCAGATCGTTGGTGACGTCGATCGACGACGCATGCTGCAACGTCGCGCCTTCGGGCATGGCGATCGAAGCGCCACGTTCACGCATCAACGTCGAGATGATGGGGTTTGACGCGTCGGTGATCTGCTTGAGCACATAGGTACGGCTGGCCTGGAATTCCTTCTCGCGGTTGCTCAGCTCGGTCTGCGCGGTCTGCTGGCGCGACTGGAAGTCACGCACCTTGGCTTCCCATGCCGGGCGCGCGGCGGCGTTGGTCGGCGCCGGCTGCGACTTGGCGAGCGCGTCTTCTTCGGC
>CALMPZ010000080.1 GCA_937871645.1 uncultured Polymorphobacter sp. | reverse complement strand
CCCTTGAGATAGGCGACATTGTAATCGTCGGGGAAGATCACCTTGACGGTGCGCTTGTCGCCGGCCTTGGCGCCGACGAGCTGGTCTTCGAAGCCGGGGATGAGCTGGCCCGAGCCGAGCTCGATGCGCATGCCTTCGCCCTTGCCGCCGTCGAACACTTCGCCGTCGACGCGGCCTTCATAGTCCATGACCACCGAATCGCCGGTCGCGGCCTTGTGCTTGGCGCCGGCGGGTTCGAACGCCTTCTGCTGGTCGGCAAGGCGGGTCAGCGCGGTGAGCATTTCGGCGTCGCCGGCCTCGACGGTCAGCTTTTCGAGCGTGATACCTTCGATGTTGGGCGTTTCGATGGTCGGCAGCACTTCGAGCGTGACGTTGAAATCAACGTCCTGGCCCTCGTCGGGGATCGCCGCGAGGTCGACCTGCGGCTGCGTCGCCGGGCGCAGCGCGTGGTCGGCCATCAGCTTGTTCATGCTTTCCTGGACGACTTCGTTGAGCGCATCGCTGCGCAGCTGTGCGCCGTGCATCTTGCGGACGAGGTTGTGCGGCACCTTGCCGGGGCGGAAGCCCGGCATGCGGATCTGCTTGGCAACCGTCGCCAGCTGCTTGTCGACGCGGGCGGCGAGCTCGCTCGCAGGAATCGACACGCTATAGGCGCGCTTGAGGCCATCGTTCATCGTTTCGGCAATACGCATCGTTAAAGTCTTTCAATGTTCAAATGTCAAAAAACAGTTCGTATTCAACAGCTTGGTGCGGGCGAAGGGACTCGAACCCCCACGTCTTTCAACAACAGGACCTAAACCTGCCGCGTCTACCAGTTCCGCCACGCCCGCAGGGAAAGGAGGCGCTGTATAGCAAAGCGGGGCGTGCGCGCAAGGCGGGCGACATTGCCGGCGCCGGCGCCACGGGAGCGCGCTCAGGCAGGTTCGGCGATTGCCTGCCCGGCCATCGACGAATCGCTGTTGAAGGCGCCGAAGATCGGGTCCCACTCAGCCACCGTCATGTCGACGATCAGGTCTTCGACGGCGAACGGGTCGGCCGCGACAATCGCGTCGAGCGCGGCGCGGTCGGGCGCAGCGATGACCAGCATGGCGCGGCGGTCGGCTTCACCCGGCATCGGCCCCGATGCGCGCAACACGCCCTGCCCCAGCAACTGCTTCAGATAACCGACATGCGCCATGACATGCTGGCGCCAGCCGGCTTCATCGGGGTGGCAATAGGTCACGACAAAAAGGAGTATTGAGCGCTACGCAAAGCGCGCTCGCTAGCACGTTCGCCGACGGCTGCGTAGCGGCACGAGCACGCACGCTGACACGGCGCAACGTCACCCATCCCCGATCCGGAACCGGTAACGCCGCGCCGCGCTGCGGCGTGAGCCGCAGATGTGTCGGGGCGTCAGCCCCAGATGCGCTGCGTGATGGCTTCGCTGATGGTGTTGCCGTTCTTCTGCGTGAAGCAGGCGTTGACTGCGGTGCGGCACTGGACGCCGTTCGACAGCACGAAGGTGCTGCTGTCGAACTCGCCGCCTTCGGTCATCTTGGTGAACGCCGAAACTGCCTTGGGACCGAGGTATTTTTCGGTCCACGACATCGAAATGCCGGTGCCATCGGCGCAATAGGCAGTGCCATAGGTGTCGCAGATGACGCCGCGCGCCGGCGAGAAGACATGCTTGCTGTATTGAACCTTGCTGTCCTTGGCGTCGGCTGCAGCGGCGACAAGGCCCATCGCCAGGGCTGCGGAGACCGCGAGAATGTTGCTGGCTTTCATGGTGTTCACTCCCTCTATTGCGCGGGCCATTTGAAAAGCGCGGCCGGCACGACGAAGAATGAGAACGCACACCTTATCCTACAATAAGCAGAAATACCTGTATCGGCGCCTGCGTCAGAGCAGCACCGCGCGGATGACCCAGGCGACCGCGCCGACGGTCAGCACGCCGCCGAGCCACAGCGCGGCGAACCACACCAAGCGGCGCCACAGCGGACCGGGTTCAGCTGTGATAGCCGCCTCCCCGCACCTTGCCGCGGAACACCCAGTACGCATAGCCGGTGTAGGCGAGGATGATCGGTAGCATCACGCCGATCCCGACGAGCATGAACACCTGGCTGCGGCGCTCGGTGGCGGCCTGCCAGATCGTCACCGAATCGGGGATGATGTACGGCCACATGCTGATGCCGAGCCCGACAAAGGTCAGCGCGAATAGCCCGAGCGCCAGCACGAACGGTGCGGTGTCATGCCCGCCCCATTTGCGCGCCCGGCCGAGCGCGCGCCACAGCAGCACCGTCAGCACCGCGACCAGCACCGGCACCGGCGCGACGTAGAAGATGCCCGGCGCCTGCAGCCAGCGTTCGAAATAAGCGTATTGCAGGAACGGCGTCGCGGCGCTGACCGCGACAATCGCGCCGACCGTCACCAGCGCCAGCGGCCGCGCCAGCGCCAGCGCCCGGTCACGCAAATTGCCCTCGGTCTTGGTGACCAGCCAACAGGCGCCGAGCGACGCATAACCCGCGGCCACCGAAACGCCGGTGAGCAGGCTGAACGGGCTGAGCCAGTCCCACCAGCCGCCGGCATAGGCGCGGCCTTCGACCGGGATGCCCTGCAGCAATGCGCCGAGCGCGACGCCTTGTGCGAGCGCTGCAACCAGCGAGCCACCGGCAAAGGCGAAGTCCCAGAAGCGTTCGTGGCGCGGATCGCGCCAGCGGAATTCGAACGACACGCCGCGCAGCACCAGCCCGAGCAGCATCGCGATGATCGGCGCATACAACGCCGGCATGATGATGGCATAGGCCAGCGGAAACGCCGCGAACAAGCCACCGCCGCCGAGCACCAACCAGGTCTCGTTGCCGTCCCATACCGGTGCGACGCTGTTCATGGCAGTGTCGCGCTGGCCGCCGCGTGCGAGCGCCGGAAACAATATGCCGACGCCAAGGTCGAAGCCGTCGAGCACGACATACAAGAAGAC
>CALMPZ010000079.1 GCA_937871645.1 uncultured Polymorphobacter sp. | reverse complement strand
GGCAGTTCAGTCGAGCGTGATCACGTCGTGCGCGGCTTGCGCCGCTATGCGTTCGGCTTCGTCCTGCGGCAGCCCGAACGCCTTGAGCACCAGCGCGCAGAGCTGCTGCGCGAGCAGCACGGCGAATTGCGGTGTCGTTGTTGGTGCCAACACGGCCGCGAGCGCTGCCTCGCCGACGCCGGCTACGAACAGCGTGCCGACATCGCTGGTCGGCAGGGCAAAACGCCCGGCGCTAAGCCCGAGCGCGATATCGGCGCGCAGCCCGGCGTGCAGGTCGGTGGCACTGTCCCCGGGCGTTGCAGCGGCAGCGCGCAGGCCGCGCGCCATGATGCGCGCCCGCGCCGCATCGGCGAGCGCGAAATCGACATAGACGCAGATGCCGCGGACCAGCCGCAGCGCCGGGTCGGCGACGTTGGCGTTGGCAGCATCGACACGCGTTTCGATATCGGCACGCACGGCGTCGCCAATCGCGACGGCAAGCGCCGCCTTGTCGGCGAAGTGGTTGTAGAAGCTGCCCTTGGCGACGCCAGCGGCATTGACGATGTCATCGACCGCCAGGGCATCGATCGGGCGCTCGGCGAGCAGTGCCGCGCCGGCAGCGAGCAGCGCTTCGCGGGTGCGATTGCGGCGCGGGGCAGGGGTGGACGGCATGAATGACTATCCGGTCAATTGGGTGCGCTGAACATATCGATGCGCTGCGAAATCACCAAGAAAAATTGGGATTGCGCGAATCGGCATCGCACGCCATAAATTGACTAAATAGTCATTTCAGCTTTGGGGAGCATGGAATTGAGCATCATCCGCATCGAAGATATCGCGCACGTCGGCTTCACCGCGCCCGACCTTGACGCGATGGCCGACTTCCTCAGTGATTTCGGGTTGCAGCCGGCGGGCGGCGATGCCGAAGAGCGCTACTTTCGCGGCACCGGCAGCGCGCCGTTCGTCCACCGCACGCGGCGCGGCGCGGCTGGGTTCGCCGCGCTCGGGTTGCGAGCCGAAAGCGTCGCTGACCTCGAAACGCTGGCTGCGGCCGAAGGCGTGGCGGTCGAGGATTTCGATGCGCCCGGCGGCGGCAAGGTGGTGCGACTGACCGATCCCGACGGCTATGCCGTCGAAGTCGTGGCGGGCCAGGCACAGGCGACGCCATTGCTGCTCGCCGACGCAGCACCGGTCAACACCGCGCGTGCCAAAGCACGGTTGCGCGCCACCAAGACCAGCACCGCGCAGCCGGCGACGGTCGTGCGACTCGGCCATTGCGTGCTCGGCGTCAGCGATTTCCGCGCCAGCGAGGCGTGGTACAAGGCGCGCTTCGGTTTCATCACCTCGGACGAAATCGCCGTCGCGCCGAATTTTTCGATCGGCGCCTTCATGCGCTGCGACCGCGGCGAAACGCCGACCGACCACCACACGCTGTTCCTGCTGCAGGGTCCCGGCGGTGCCAGCTTCAACCATGCAGCATTCGAAGTCGTCGATCTCGATGACTTGATGCATGGCCATGACCATTTGAAGGCCAGGGGACGCGAAGCCGATTGGGGCGTCGGTCGCCACATCCTCGGCAGCCAGATTTTCGATTACTGGCGCGACCCCTGGGGTCACACGCTCGAACACTGGACCGATGGCGACTTGTTCACCGCCGCCGATGGCTCGAACATATCCGATTTGCCGACCTTGATGGGCGTGCAATGGGGCATGAAAATGCCGGCGCGCGGCTGACCGACAACAGGGGAGAAGACCATGAAACTTGCAACTTTTTCGGCGGGTGCTGCACCCGAACTCGGCGTTGTCATCGGCGACGGGGTGGTATCGCTGTCGCGTGCCGCACCGCTGCTCGCGACCGACATGATCGACCTGATTACGCGCTGGGATGATATAGCGGGCGAAGTTGGCACCGTGGCGGCCGCAGGCGCGCACCGTTTCGCGCTCGATGCCGTCAAGCTGCACGCGCCGATCAAGCGCCCCGGCAAGATCATGGCGATCGGCCTCAACTACGCCGACCATGTCGCCGAAAGCAAAATGGAAACCCCCGCCAACCAGATCTGGTTCGCCAAGATGTCGACTTCCGCCAACGGCCCGTTCGACCCGATTCAGGTGCCCAAGGTTTCGCAATTCCTCGACTATGAAGCCGAGATGGTCGCGGTCATCGGCAAGCCCGGCCGCCGCATCAGCAAGGCAGATGCGCCTGCGCACGTCTTCGGCTGGTGCGTCGGCAATGACGCGACCGAGCGCGCCTGGCAGCACCGCACGCACCAGTGGACGCTCGGCAAATCGTTCGACACGCATGCGCCGTTCGGCCCG
>CALMPZ010000078.1 GCA_937871645.1 uncultured Polymorphobacter sp. | reverse complement strand
GGCTGGGGTGGCGGTCAGTCTTTCGTGGCGCACCGGCGCGCCGATTTCGTGGATGCGTAAAGCTCGGGGAAATTCGGTGGTCATGCGATGGTTCCGGCCTTGAGCGCGTCGAGCGCGGCGCTGTTGATGCGGGCGTGAAGGCTGCGCGCGTGCGCGGTTTGCCACGCCAGCGCGTCGGCGGCAACGGGGGCGCCGCGGTAGAGGTTGCGCGCCAGCGCTTCGGCGGGCGCATCGGTGGCGAATGCCTCGCGGTAGGCGCCAAGCCGGCCGCCGAGCGCGCTGACCATATTGCCGATGTGCTTGCCGACGACCTGGTCGCTAATGCCGATTTCGCGCAAAGACCCGTCCATGTCGGTGATGAAGCGTTCGGTGAGGTCGCTCGACAGCTGCATTTCACCCGCGGCTTCGAGCCGCATCAGCACCAGCGCCAGCACCAGCGCGACCATGTCGAAACGGCCATCGAGCGTGTCGGGGACAGCGCCGGCGATATAGCTTTGCGGCTGGCGCGCCAGTTCGACGACGCGGCGGTAGAGCGCATCACCGGGCAGTTCTACGGCAAACTGGCGCTGCACCGCATGTTTGACGGCGCGAGTCAGGCTGGAGAAAGGGTTCATATGCTACTCGATTCAACGAAATGGCCCGGACAAGGGCTTGTGACGGGTCGTGATGCCGCATATTGAGGCGATTGGCTTCCGGTGCAACGCCTGTATGGCGATGCCAGTGTGGTAAAGTGCAGCAGCGGCTGCGGTGGGAGTGGGTTATGCGTTTGACGAAAAGCAGCAAGCCGGCGGCGATGGTGTTGCCCGTGCTGGCGGTGCTTGCGCTGACGACACTGTCGGCTTGCGAATCGTCGCGCATCAAGCACACGCAGGGCTATATCGTCGACGAAGTGCTGGTCGCGTCGGTGCAGCCGGGTGTCGACAACCGCGCCTCGGTCGAAAAGACGCTGGGCCGGCCGACCTGGGCGGCCGAGTTCGATACCGGCGAATGGTATTATGTGACGCGCAACAGCTCGCAGCTGGCGTTCCTGACCCCCAAGCCGACATCGCAGAGCATCATCATCATCAGCTTCAACGATGCTGGCGGCGTCACCAAGGTCGAACGCGACGGACTCAACAAGGTCGTTTCGGTCAAGATGGAAGACGACAAGACGCCGACGCTGGGCCGCGACAGCAGCCTGATCCAGGATCTGTTCGGCAACATCGGCTCGGTCAGCAGCGGCGGCGGCCCCGCCGGCACCAGCGGCGGCACGGGTCGCGACGGGCCGAAGTAGGGCGCGCCGCGCGGGCAAGGCTGAGCCCTGAATCCGGCACTTTCATTACTTTGGTCATCCCGGCGAAGGCCGGGACCCAGCATTCCTTTCGCCGACAGCAAGAAGAGGCTGGGTCCCGGCCTTTGTCGGGATGACGAACGCTCCATTTAAATGGGTGCAGGGGTCATCCCTGCCCGCCGGAGGCCCTTTCGGCATGAAAACGCCGGCAGCGCGGGTGCACTGCCGGCGTTTTCGTGTCGGCGCGACTAGAAGCGGAAGCCGATAGTGCCGAGGAAGGTGCGCGGGTCGCCCCAGTACGCCGTCTGGATGTTGCTGACCGACGAGAATTCCTGCGCGTCGGTCTTGTAGACGGCGTTGGTGGCGTTGCGGACCTGGCCCATGACGTACCACTTCGGCGCGTCGTAGCGGACATAGGCGTTGAGGATGGTGTAGCCGGGTTCCCACAGCGCCGGGCGACGGTTGTCGACCGACAGGAACTGCTGGCCCACAAGCCGCACGTCGCCGCCGAAGCCCACCGAATCGTCGACGCCGACGGGCAGCGTATAGTCGGCGGCCAGTCGTGCGGTGATCGGCGGCGCAAAGGCGGGTTCGCAGACGATCTTGGTGCCGGTCGGGTTGCAGCCGTTGGCGCGGGTGTCGTCGAACTCGGTGTAGGCGGCGTTGAGATAGCCCAGCGAGCCGGTGAGCACGAGGTTCGGGATCAGCCGGACGGTGCTTTCCATTTCGAAGCCGTAGATGCGCATGGCACCGGCGTTGATGACCGGCAGATAGCCGAAGCCGTTGACATCGGTTTCACCGACGCGCGCCTGGAAGTTCTCGTAGTTGGTGTAGAAACCCGACACCGCCAGCGTCACCTTGCCGTCGGCGTAGTTGGCCTTGTAGCCGCCTTCGAAGTTCCACGCCGACTCCGGCTGGAAGGTCACGGCGAGCGTCCGCACGCCGTCGACAACCTGGATGAGGTCGGTCGCGCTGTTGGCGCGGCCGTTGAAGCCGCCCGACTTGAAGCCCTTCGATGCGGTGGCATAGATCATCTGCCCCGGTGCCACGGTGTAGCTGGCGGTGATCATCGGCGTCCACGCGCTCCAGCCCTGATTGTCGATGCCGTTGAGGTCGAAGCCGGCCATCGCCGGGCTGGTGTACAGGCTGTCGGGGAAGGTGAACGTGCCGTTGAGCGCGGCGAGGCTCGAGGTTGTCGTCGTGGTGCGGTAATAGGTCTTGTTTTCATCGGTGTAGCGCAGGCCGCCGGTGACCGAGAAGGTATCGGTCGCCTTCCACGTCACCTGACCATAAGCGGCGTAGGACTTCAGGTCCTGGCTGTCATGGACGGTGCGCTGGAAGGTCACGGGCACGGTGCCGAACAGGCTGAACACGTCATTGGCATAGGCGACCTGATCCGATGCCAAGTTTTCGTTGAGGTAATAGAGCCCGAAGACGCCGTCGAACTTGTCGCTCGCCAGCTTGAGCTGGAGCTCCTGGCTGAACTGGTTCTGGTCGACGAACACCTTGACGTTGCCGGTCTGCGTCGTCGTCGCGTCGATATCGATATAATATTGCGGCTTCAACTCGCGGTAGGCGGTGATCGACACCAGCGTGAACATATCGTTCAACTCGGCGTTGACGGTGCCCGATACACCCCAGCTGGTCATTTCCTGACCTTCGCCGTTCTTGAAATCGGTCGCCGAGGTGCGGTTCCACGGGCCGGCGGCGTTGGCGATGACCTTGTTGCCGAAGAAGCCCTGCGGCGGCTGGCACGCCTTGTTGACCTGGCCCGCCGGCAGAAACAGCGCGTTCTGGCAGATCGGCGCCTGGTTGCTGCCGAGCGTCAGCGACGAATCCTGATGCGTGTAATCGCCGCTGAGCATGATTTCGAGGCGCTCGTTCGGCGTGGCGCGGACGATGATGCGGCCGGTGCCGATGTTGCGGTCGTTGTATTTTTCGCCGGTGTTGAGGTCGGTGACAGTGCCGTCGCGCTTGTCATAGGTGCCGGCGATGCCGACGGCGAGCTTGTCCTGCACCAGCGGCACCGAGGCGTAGACGTTGCCGAGAATCTGGTTGTAGCTGCCATAGGCGAGGCTGCCCATGACCTTGAGGTCATTGCCGGGCTTGCGGCTGATGATGTTGATCGCGCCGCCGATGGTGTTCTTGCCGTACAGCGTGCCCTGCGGACCGCGCAGCACTTCGACTTGCGCAACGTCCATCATGCTGAACATCGCACCCTGGATGCGGCTCATGTAGACGCCGTCGACATAGACGCCAACCGCCGGATCGAAGGTCTGCAGCGCGTCGGGCTGGCCGATGCCGCGGATCGTGATGTTCGCCGAGGTTGCCGAGCCGCGGCCCTGAACGATGTTGAGGTTGGGCACCGCGCCCTGGATGCCGCCGAGATCATAGGCGCCGGCCTTGATCAGCTGGCTTTCGGAGAATGCCGTGACCGACAGCGGCACGGTCAGGATGTTTTCAGCGCGGCGGCGGGCGACGACGATGATGTCGTCAGGGTTGGCGGCTTGGGCCTCCTGCAAGTCGCCGACCGGGCTGGCGACGACGGCGGGCTGGGCCTGTGCCAGCACCGGTGCGGCCATGAGCGCGGCGAACGCCACGCTCGCCAGTCTAGTATGGTTACGCGCGAGACTGCGAATCGAAAGCTGAGCCGAAACCATCTATCTTCTCCCCAAAAAGCGGCCAAACTGGCGCCTGCGACACTGCGACTTGTGACTTGTTGCTGCCGGGTTTAGTGAAAGTTGAACCAGGTTTCAACTTGGGATTGGGGAGGAACCGACAATGGCTGCCGAGCGTGGCACAACAACAACAGTTGCCGCCCCGGCGGACGCCCCTGATGTGGCCGACGTTGCCGATGCCAAGGAACCACGCACCGCACGCGGCCGCCGCACGCGTGACGCCATTCTTGAAGCTGCCGCTGCCGAATTCGGCGAGCGCGGCTTTCACGACGCCGCGATCACCCGCATCACCGCGCGCGCCGGCGTCGCGCTCGGCAGTTTCTACACCTATTTCGACACCAAGGACGCGGTGTTCACTGCGCTGGTCCGCCACATGTCGGCGCAGGTCCGCGACCATGTCGGGCCGACCATCCTCGCCGCCCCCGACCGGCTGAGCGGCGAACTGGCCGGGCTGACGGCGTTCCTCGAATTCGTGCGCAGCCACAAGGAGCTCTACCGCATCCTCGACGAAGCCGAGTTCGTCGACGCGGCAAGCTGGCGCGCGCACTATGAAACGACCGTCACAGGCTACCTCGCCAGCCTGACCGCCGCCGCCGCACGCGGCGAAGTGCGCGCAGGTATCGGCGACGTCGAAGTCTGGGCGATCGTCGGGATGAACGTGTTCCTCGGGCTGCGCTACGGTGTCTGGGCGCAGGACCAGCCGGCGGGCGAGGTCGCGGCCATCGCAAACCGGCTGCTGCGCGTGGGCATTGCGCCGCGCTAAACGCAATTGAACCAACCTCGCTCACCCAGAAACGACTGAAGGGCCTCCGGCGGGCAGGGCCTTAGGCCCTGCACCCGATTGTCAGGCGTTCTTCAAATGGGTGCAGGCCACAGGCCTGCCCGCCGGAGGCTCTTCAGCGCTGTGCCGGAAATTCCACTGTCTCGGTCGTCAGGTCGGCAGCTTCACCGACGTGGCGGTAGAACAGCATCTGCGCTGACGCGATGAGCTTGCGGTCGTCGCCTTGCAGCGCGTGGGCGTCGACGATGACGGTGCGCCGGCTGGCGCGCAGGACGCGCGGCACGATGTGCAGCGGCTCGGTGGCGTTGGCCGGGCGGATATAGCGGACTTCGACATCGACGGGTGACCAGCCGAGTTCGGCGGGGGCCAGTGCGGTGCTGGTGGTTTCGAGGGCTGCGGCGATGAAGCCGCCGTGGATCGCCGGCAGCATCGGCGAGCCGACCAGCGCCAGATTGGGCGGCAGGACGGTGCCGTCGTCGACCGGCTGGAGCGCCAGCAGCGCGGTGAAGTCCGGTGCTGTCGAGGCTGCCGCATCGCTGTGTTCGACATGCGCGAAGACATCGCCGCCGCCGGGGAAACTGCCGGTCAGGAAGCGCGCGCAAGCGGTGCCGACCAGCACGACCGCATCGGCGGCATAGGCGCGCAGTACGCCCTGCACTTCGACGATGGCGCCGTGACGAATGACGCGTTCGACCTGCGCCTCGACGTGCGCGCCGGGCGGCGGCAGCGCCAGCCAGTCGACGCGCAGGTCGAGTGTCAGCATCGCCTGCTCTTCGCCGAACGCCGCGAACACGCCGCGCGCCAGGCCCTGATCGGCGAGCACCAGCATGGCGCCGCGCGCCATGCGGCCATCGGCGTCGTGGGTCACGGGCAAGCTGCCGTCGATGCTCGACACGGCGCTGGCGTGTTCACCGTGCGATTCAAGCCCGAGCGTCACGCAGCCGGCGATGCGGCGCTGCTGGTCGGCGTTAGATGTGGCGCGGCGGCGCGCGGGGCGGGAGCTGGTCATATCCAACTCCTGCGGGCAACCGCCACAAATTGCCACCCCTGCCGTGCAGCAACGCAACAAAAACCCCGCCGGACTTGCGTCCGGCGGGGTCGTTGCGACCTTCGGCTTGCGCCGGTGTCGATCAGTGCGACGCGAGTGCTGCGAGCAGCAGCAACGCGACAATGTTGGTGATCTTGATCATCGGGTTGACGGCCGGACCGGCGGTATCCTTGTACGGATCGCCGACGGTATCGCCGGTAACGGCTGCCTGATGCGCCGGCGAGCCCTTGCCGCCATAGGCACCGACTTCGATGACCTTCTTGGCGTTATCCCAGGCGCCGCCGCCCGAGGTCATCGAGATCGCGACGAACAGTCCCGAGATGATGACGCCCATCAGCAACGCACCGAGCGCGGCAAAGCCGTTGCCTTGGCCCGCAACCGCGGTGATCGCATAGTAAACGACGATCGGCGCGAGCACCGGCAGCAGCGACGGGATGATCATTTCCTTGATCGCGCCGGCGGTGACCAGACCGACGGTGCGGGCATAGTCGGGACGCACGCTGCGATCGGCGATGCCGGGGTTTTCGCGGAACTGGGCGCGAATGTCCTGCGCAACGGCCTGAGCCGTGCGGCCGACGGCGGTCATCGCCATGCCGCCGAACAGGTACGGCAGCAGCGCGCCGAGCAGCAGCCCGACGACGACATAAGGGTTCGACAGCGAGAAATCGACCGGCACCTCGGTGAAGAACTGCTTGAGATCTTCGGTGTAGGTGGCGAACAGCACGAGTGCCGCGAGACCCGCCGAACCGATGGCATAGCCCTTGGTGACGGCCTTGGTGGTGTTGCCGACCGCATCGAGCGCGTCGGTGCGCTGGCGCACTTCACCGTCGAGGCCGGCCATTTCGGCAATGCCGCCGGCATTGTCGGTGACCGGGCCGTACGCGTCGAGCGCGACGATCATGCCGGCGAGTGCCAGCATCGCGGTCGCGGCGAACGCAATGCCCATCAGGCCTGCGAGCTGGTAGGTCATGATGATGCCGACGACGATGACGAGCGTCGGCAGCGCTGTCGATTCCATCGAGACCGCAAGGCCCTGGATGACGTTGGTGCCGTGACCCGAATCCGACGCCTTGGCGATCGACTGCACCGGGCGATAGTCGGTGCCGGTGTAGTATTCGGTGATCCAGACGATCAGCGCGGTGACGCCGAGACCGACGAGCATGCAGTAGAACAGCTCGCGGCCCGAAAAGCCGCCGACGACGCCGGCGACGGTAACCGCTTCACGGCCCTGCGCGGCGACAATCGCCGGATCGGCACCGATGACGGCGTTCATGTCGGGGAAAATTGCAGCGGTGGCGAACCACAGCGCCGGGATCGACAGCAGGCCGGTGACGAGCAGGCCCTTGTAGAGCGCGCCCATGATCGAGCCGCCGCCGAGGCGGACGAAATAGGTGCCGATGATCGAGGTGATGATGCAGACGCCGCAGGCGAGCAGCGGCAAGGTCATCAGCTTGGCAGCATCGGCGCCGGTAACCAGCAGTGCGATCAGCACCATGGTGGCACCGATGGTGACGACATAGGTTTCAAAAAGGTCGGCGGCCATGCCTGCGCAGTCGCCGACGTTGTCACCGACGTTGTCGGCGATGACGCCGGGGTTGCGGTCATCATCTTCGTCGAAGCCGAGTTCGTTCTTGCCGACCATGTCGGCGCCGACGTCGGCAGCCTTGGTGAAGATACCGCCGCCGAGACGCGCGAAGATTGAAATAAGCGAGGCGCCGAAGCTCAGCGCGACGAGCGCGTTGACGACAGCGCGGCTGGTCGGTTCGAGGCCCGACGACACCAGTGCGTAGAAGTAACCGGCGATGGCGAGCAGCGCGAGGCCGGCCACCAGCATGCCGGTGACGGCGCCCGAACGGAATGCCATGGTCAGGCCACCCTGCAGCGAGCCGCGCGCGGCCTCTGCGGTGCGGACGTTGGCGCGCACCGAGATGTTCATGCCGATGAAGCCGGTAACACCCAGCAGTGCATGGCTATGAAGCCGATAGCGCCCGACTGCACGGCGCCGAGCACGAAGGCGATGGCGGGAATGGTGCCCAGGAACAGCGCGACGAGCACGGCCACGACGACGCCGACGACGGCAATCGCGGTGTACTGCTTGGTGAGATAGGCGCCGGCGCCTTCCTGAATCGCCTTGGCGATTTCCTGCATGCGGGCGTTGCCCGGCGATGCGGCAAGAATGGCGCGTGAAGTGATGAGACCATAGATCACTGCGGCGACGCCGCAGAGAATCGATATCAGTACGATATCCATGAAAATTACCCCTAGTTCGCCCATGCAGCCATGCCGCACGGGTCAAGACGTTATAAGTGCGGCGGCTTGTGGCAAATGCGCACAGCTTATGCAACCCTTTGGCGCATTGGCTGCCGCTTCAATGCTCCCAGCCAAGCCGGTCGGGCGTGCAATCGACGCCATCCGCGCTGCGTACGCGCAAGCCTGTGCCGGCTTCGAACGTACCGATGCAGGTCAGCGGCAGCCGGTGCAGCACCGCCAGCGCAGCGATATCAGCGTGCGGCGATGCGGCGAACAGCAGTTCATAGTCATCACCTGCAGTGGCGCGTTCGAGGCGTGCAGCGTCATCGGGTGTCAATGCGGCGGCTGCCGGAGACAGCGGCAGCGCCGCCAGATTGACCGTCACGGCGAGACCGCTGGCAACCGCCATGCGCTGCGCGTCGATGAGCACGCCGTCGGACACGTCCATCATCGCGTGAACGACGGGCGACAGCGCCGCACCGAGCGCGAGGCGCGGTTCGGGGCGACGGAAGCGGCCCAGCAGATATTTGTCGTGCGGCAGACGGCCCTGCGCCACCGCCAGCCCGAGCCCGGCGTCGCCGATGCTGCCGCTGACCCACAGCAAGTCGCCGGCCTGTGCGCCGCTGCGGGCGCGCGCCAGGCCGGGCTCGACATGACCGATGGCGGTCAGGCCGAGAACGGCTTGCGCCAGCCCGGAAATGGTATCGCCGCCGAACAGCGCGACGTTCCAGCGTTCGAGCCCGCGCGCCAGACCGCTGACGAAACCGCGCAGCCACGCGTCATCCTCGGCAGCGCTCAGCCCCAGCGACAACAGCACGCCGGCGGGTGTCGCGCCCTTGGCGGCGAGGTCGGACAGGTTGGTAGCGAGCAGCTTCCACGCGATATCGGACGGCGGATCACCCTGCAGAAAATGCACGCCGGCGGCGAGCGTATCGTGTGTCAGCACCAGTTCGCGGCCGAGTGGCGGCAGCCAGACCGCGGCGTCATCGGCGAGGCCGCGCGCCGCCTTGTGGGTAGCGAGCGGCGCCAGCAGCTGCGCGATCAGGTCGCGCTCGCGCAAATCTTGT
>CALMPZ010000077.1 GCA_937871645.1 uncultured Polymorphobacter sp. | reverse complement strand
TGTTTGGCGCTCTTCAAATGGGTGCAGGCCTCAGGCCTGCCCGCCGGAGGCCCTTACCGCTTCGGCGCCATCAACGTCGCGATCCCCAATATCGCCTGCCGCGCAAGCACATCGCCGGCACTGGCACTGGTCTTGATCTCGCGCTCGGCGCCGAGCAGCCGGTCGAGCGCGTTGCGGATTTGCGGGACGCGGGTGCGGCCGAGCTGGCTGGTGATTGCCGGTTTGGCTTTCCTGAATACCGGTGGGCGGGCACCGTCGACGGCGCTTTGCGGTGATAGCCCGCCTTCGACGGCGAGGCGCAGTTCGAGTAGTAGCCAGAAGCGCCGTGCGATGCCGCGCAGCATCACGATGCCGGGGATATTGGCTTCGGACAGCCGCGCCATTTGCTGGTCGGCAATATCGGGGCGCCCGGCCGAAACCGCCTCGACCAGCGCGTTAATGTCGGAGTCGCCGAGGTCGGCGCCGATGGCGGCGAGGGCGGCGGGTTCGAGTGTCGCCGGGGCGTCGGGCGAGGCGTCGAGATAGAGTGCGAATTTCTGCAGTTCGGCCCGCAGCACGCCGCGGTCGCCGCCGGTGGCGGTGGCGAGCGACCGTGCGACGCCGCGCGCCAGCCGCAGTCCGAATTCGGCCGCCGCGGCATCGGCGACAGTGTCCCAATCGCGACCTTCGGCGGCGTAGTTGATGACGCTCAACGTAACCGGCGAAGATTCAGCAAGTAATTGTAATTTAGAGCTTTTTTTGAGTTCACCGGCGACAATCAGCACCGGATTGCCGGCGACTTCAGCGTTCAGCAACAGCGTCACGGCATCGAGCACTTCGTCACCGGCATCATCGACACGAACCAGCGTGCGGTCGCCGAACATCGAGACTTCGGCGGCTGCGGCGGCGAGCGCCGACGGGTCATCCTTGAGCGTCGCGGCAGCAATCAGCGTCTGCGCCAGCGGATTGTCGGCCGCGTCGAACTGGCGGGCGATTTGCCGCGCCATGTCGCGCGACGCGGCCTCGTCGCGGCCATGCAGCAGCACCAGCCGCAATTTAGGCTCGAGCCGGGTCAGGTTTGCTGCAAGCTGCTGCTTGTCGGCCTTCATTTCGCGGCTGCGGGCACCAGCTTGCCGCTTTTGGCGAACAGCGTCAGCCGCTGCGCGATTTGCTGCGCGACGACAATCGACAGCCGCTCGATCGCCGAGGTTTCGGCGGCGACGGTAGCGTAATCCGAGCTGCTGACATTGTCGATCGACATGTCCGAGCCGGTGGTGGCGAGCAGCAGCACCTTGCCGCTGGAGTCCTTGAGCTGGTAGCGCGCGCGCAAGGTGATGCGTTCGGCGGCGATGGTGTTGTTGTCGCGGATACCGAAGCCGAGGATCTGCTCCTCCAGCTCTATTTCGATGCGGAACTGCGGGTTGGCGTTCACCGGGCCGAGTTCGTGGCGCAGCGCGGTGCTGACCAGATAGCCCTTGCGGTCGGCAATCGGCGCGATGGCGATGTCGTTCATCGCCGTCGCCACGGTGCCGCTGCTGCCGCCGCTGTACACCGGCTGCAGGCCGCAACTGCCCAGCGTCAGCCCCGCCGACAGCACTAGCGCTGCCATCAGGGTGCGCGCGCTGGTCATGCGACGAGGTTTACCAGGCGGTCGGGGACGACTATGACCTTGCGCGGCGGCTTGCCACCCAACGCGCGGACGATCTTTTCATGGGTCAGCACCGCGGCCTCGACCGCCTCGCGCGGGTGGCCCTTGGGCAGGTCGAGCGTCAGCTTGAGTTTGCCATTGATCTGCACTGCGATGGTGACGCTGTCATCGACGAGCAGCGCCGGATCGGCGACCGGCCATGGCGCATCGATGACCATGGCGGTGTGGCCCAACGTCGCCCAGCAGTCTTCGGCGAGGTGCGGCATCATCGGCGCGATCAGCTGCACCAGCACCGCCACGGAATCGCTGCGCGTCACACTGGCCGGCGCGCGTTCGATGGCGTTGGCGAGCTCGTACAGCCGCGCCACGGCCTTGTTGAACTGCAGCTTGTCGATGTCGGCGGTGACGCCGGCGATGGTCTTGTGCGTCAGCCGGGCCAGCGGCAGGTCGTCGCCGGTGGCGGCGGCATCATTGCCCTGCACCAGTCGCCAGACGCGCTGGACATAGCGCCACGCGCCTTCGATGCCGGCTTCGGACCAGGTCAGGTCGCGTTCGGGGGGCGAGTCGGACAGCATGAACCAGCGCACGGCGTCAGCGCCGTAGGCCGCGATGATCGCATCGGGGTCGACGACGTTCTTCTTCGACTTCGACATCTTTTCGATGCGGCCGAGTTCGACGGCCGCACCGCCGGCGACTTCGACCCATGCGCCGTCGCGACGTTCGACCTGCGTGGGTTCAAGCCATTGGCCGGCGGCGTTTTTGTAGGTCTCGTGCGTGACCATGCCTTGCGTGAACAGGCCCTTGAACGGCTCGGCGACGTCGATCATGCCGATGCGGCGCAGCGCGCGCGTCCAGAAGCGTGCGTAGAGCAGGTGCAAAATGGCGTGCTCGACGCCACCGATGTACTGCGCGACGGGCAGCCACGCCTTGATCATTTCGGGGTCGAACGGCCGGTCGGCGGGGGCGCTGGCGAAGCGCAGGAAATACCAGCTCGAATTGACGAAGGTATCGAGGGTGTCGGTTTCACGCCGCGCCGGCTTACCGCAGGTCGGGCAATCGACCAGCTTCCATGTCGGATGGCGGTCGAGCGGGTTGCCCGGTGCATCGAAGGTCACGTCTTCGGGCAGCACGACGGGCAGTTGCGCGCGCGGCACTGGCACAGCGCCACAAGCATCGCAGTGGATGATCGGGATCGGCGTGCCCCAGTAACGCTGGCGCGACACGCCCCAGTCACGCAGGCGCCAGACGGTGGTGCCGGTGCCCCAGCCTTCGGCTTCGGCGCGCGCGATGACCGCTGCCTTGGCGGCGTCGACGCTCATGCCGTCGAGGAAGCGCGAATGTACCAGCGTGCCGGGGCCGGTGTAGGCCTCGTCGCCGATGGCGGCGTCGGCTTCGCCTTCGGGGGCGACGACGCGCGGCACCGGCAGCGCATATTTGCGGGCGAAATCAAGGTCGCGCTGATCGTGCGCCGGGCAGCCGAAGATGGCGCCAGTACCATAGTCCATCAGCACGAAGTTGGCGACGAACACCGGCAGGCGGATGCTGGCATCGAGCGGGTGGACGACCGACAGCCCGGTGTCGAAGCCCTGCTTTTCCTGCGCTTCGATTTCGGCGGCGGCGGTGCCGGTGGCGCGACATTCGGCGTTGAACGCAGCGAGTGCCGGGTTGGTTTCGGCGAGCGCTTGGGCGAGCGGGTGATCGGCGGCAATCGCGGCGAAGCTGGCGCCGAACAGCGTGTCGGGTCGGGTGGTGAACACCTCGAATCCGTCATGGCCGGCGGCGGCTTCGGCCAGCGCGAAGCGGAAGCGCATGCCCTGCGACTTGCCGATCCAGTTTTCCTGCATCAGCCGCACCTTGTCGGGCCAGGCGTCGAGTGTCGCCAGGCCGTCGAGCAGTTCGTCGGCGAAGTCGGTGATCTTCAGGAACCACTGGTTCAGCTTGCGACGTTCGATGGTCGCGCCCGAACGCCAGCCCTTGCCGTCGATGACTTGTTCATTGGCCAGCACGGTGTTGTCGACCGGGTCCCAGTTGACCGAGCTTTCCTTGCGATAGACCAGTCCGCCGGCGAGCAAGTCGAGGAACAGCGCCTGTTCGTGGCCGTAATAGTCGGGCTCGCAGGTCGCCAGCTCGCGGCTCCAGTCGAGCGCGAAGCCCAGCCGCTGCAGCTGGCCGCGCATCGTCGCGATGTTGGCGCGCGTCCAGGTGCCGGGGTGGCTGTTCTTTTCGAACGCGGCGTTTTCGGCGGGCATGCCGAACGCGTCCCAGCCCATCGGGTGGAGCACTTCGAATCCTTGCGCGCGGCGAACGCGCGCGATGACATCGCCCATCGAATAGTTGCGGACGTGCCCCATGTGGATGCGCCCCGACGGATAGGGAAACATTTCAAGCACATAGGTCTTGGGCTTGGGGCTATTGTCGTCGGCGACATAGCTGCGTGCAGCCGCCCATGCGGCCTGCCAGCGCGCTTCAGCCGCGGCGGGATTGAACCTTGTCGACATGGTGTGTTCCGGTAACTAGCTCGGCAATTGCGATTGGCGGAGACGGCGGGCGCGCTCGAGGATGGTTTCTTCAAGCTTCTGCACCGTGCCGGCGCGGACCGCAGCATCGACCCATCCGGCGGCGCCGAGTTCCTGGCGGTTGACCGACACGCGCAGCGCATCGGCGCGCAGGTCGGTATCGAGAATGGCGACCGACACCTTGACGCGCTCGCTGGGCGACTGCGGGTTGATATACCAGTCGGTGACGATGACGCCGCCGTTCGAATCGACCTGCGCCAGCGGCATGAAGCTCAGCGTTTCAAGGCTGGCGCGCCACAGATAGGCATTGACGCCGATGCTGGTGACGCGCGACGGCGCCATCGTCGGTTCAGCGCTGGCACTCGCGGCCTTGGCTTTCTTGTTGGAGCAACCGGGCGCCGCGACAATGATCGCCATCGCCGCAAAGGCCGTCGCTACGCGCACTACAGTCATGAAACACTCCCGAAACCGCTAAACCTGACGTTCAGTTGGCCGCTGTTATAGGCAGCCATGCCCGTGACGGAAAGGCCCGAACGTAGCATTAGACGGCGCGGGCTGTGCTGGTATGATGGATTTCAGATTCATGGCAGAATCGCCACAGTGCTTGTATTATTTCTGTCGCATCAACAGACTAGTGCAATTGGTGGGTTCGCGACTCCGATTCGCGTTGATATGAGGAAGCATGATCGCGGCTGAAAAGCGACGCACGGGCACTGCTCAAATGGGCACTGCACGCAGCTTGGGGACGACAGCGTTGCTGTTGGTCGCCGGACTGTGCCTGCCGTCGGTCGCTGCTGTTGCCGCGACAAAGTCCAAGACGACGCATGAAAAAGTCATCGTCCAAAGCGACACCTCGGGCGAGCGCCTGCGTGCGGGCAGCCTCGGATCGTTCACGCCGCCGGTTTTCGACAGCAAGTTCAGCTTCACTGCGCCGGGCAAGTCGGCGGCCTCTGCGCGGGCACAAACAATTGAAAACGCTTACAACTTCACGCCGTCGGGGCGCAACAACCGCAAGGCGCTGACGCTGGGCGTGACCTCGCGCGTCGTCGCGCCGGTCGCCGACACGTCGCGTGCTGCGGCACCTTCAGAATTCCTGGTGACCACGCCGGCCGGCTACGGTGTCGATCTCGCAGTCGGCTGGAAGGGCTTTGCCGTGTCGGGCGGTTACAGCCGTGTCGATGCCGTGGCGCCCGCCAGCCTCAACCCGGTACGCCGCGAAGCTGTCGATGTCGGCGTGAGCTACCGCTTCAAGAGCTGGAAGACCAGCTTCCAGCTTGGCGCCGAATCGGGTGGCACGCTGCCGCTCAGCCCGCTGTCGAGCGCAGCCGACCGTCGCTACACCGCCGAAGTCGGTGCCGCCTATGCGGTTTCGCCGCGGCTGTCGCTGTCGGGTGGCGTCCGCGCCCAGACGATGCAGGTCGCGCCGGGCGTGCTCGATCCCAACCGCATCGATTCGTCGGTCTATCTCGGATCCGCGTTCAGCTTCTGACGCTGGCGCGACCGTTCACAACCGATTCTCAGCATGACCAGCACCGATTCCACCGCGGCCAGCCGCCTGTCCGACGTGCGCGCCGGCATCGCGCGTGCCGCGCGCATTGCCGGCCGCGATGCCGACAGCGTGACGCTGATCGCGGTGTCGAAAACCCATGCTGCCGACACCATCCGGCCGTTGCTCGACGCCGGGCAGCGCGATTTCGGTGAAAACCGCGTCGCCGAGGCCGCCGACAAATGGTCCGGGCTGCGCGCCGACTATACCGGCATCCGCCTCCACCTCGTCGGCCAGCTCCAGTCGAACAAGGCCGAAGACGCCGTCGCGCTGTTCGATTGCATCCACAGTGTCGATCGCCCGTCGCTCGTCGCGTCGCTCGCCAAGGCGATGACGGCGCAGACCAAGCGCCCCGACTGCTTCATCCAGGTCAACATCGGCGACGAACCGCAAAAGGGCGGCTGCCCGCTTGCCGAGCTGCCCACTCTGCTCGACACAGCACGCGCCGCCGGACTGCCGGTCATCGGGCTGATGTGCGTGCCGCCCGCCGATATCGAAGCCGCGCCGTTCTTTGCACTGCTCGCCAAGCTAGCGCGCGACCATGCGCTGCCGGCGTTGAGCATGGGCATGTCGGGCGATTATGAAACAGCCGTCATGCTCGGCGCGACGCATGTGCGCGTCGGCAGTGCGTTGTTCGGGGCCAGAGACTAAGGGCCTCCGGCGGGCAGGCCTGAGGCCCTTCTCTAGGCCTCCAACTCCGCGTCCCAATACAAATAATCCCGCCACGTCGAATGCAGGTAATGCGGCGGGAACGCGCGCCCATGCTCCTGCAGCTCGAACGTCGCGGGTTTGTACGGCTTGTGGCGCAGCGCCATATGCGCCTCGGTCGGGGTGCGGCCGCCCTTGCGCAGGTTGCACGGCGCGCAGGCGGTGGTGACGTTTTCCCAAGTCGTGCGGCCGCCATAGGCGCGCGGGATGACATGGTCGAAGGTCAGGTCGTGGCGCCCGCCGCAATATTGGCAGCTGAAGCGGTCGCGCAGGAACAGGTTGAAGCGCGTGAACGCCGGGTGCGACGCGGGTTTGACGTATTGGCGCAGCGCGATCACCGACGGCAGCTTCATCGCAAACGACGGCGAGCGGATTTCGCGGTCATATTCGGCGACAATGTCGACGCGTTCGAGGAACGCCGCCTTGATCGCCGTCTGCCACGGCCAGATTGACAGCGGGTAATACGACAGCGGCGTGTAGTCGGCGTTGAGCACCAGGGCCGGGCAGCTTTCGGGGGCGGCCTGTGCACCGCTGACGAATTTGGTGGCCCCCAAGTGATTGGGCAGTAAATCTGGATGATACATGCGCTCGCCCGCTCCCTTGCCGGAGCAACACGCGAACCTTGGGCCCTGTCGCACGCAAGACCGCATCGGATGCGGCCGCTCGAAATCAACTCGATGACATGCGCTTTACAACACATCGTATGTCAAAGCCATGACACCACTTGATATAGCGGTTCGTCAAGGCCGATTGCGCGTAAAAAGCTGCAAAACGCCCCGCGCGGCTGTGCCGCGCGACAACATGACATGCTTGCGTGGCGTGGCACCGGCGCGCATGTGTTCGGCAATTATAGCGTATACGGCCCGTGAAAGGCAGCTTTGCCCATGATGCAGACGGTTTTGATCATTTTGATGGTCGTTTCGGCGCTCGCCACGCTCGGCGTGCTGGCGCGCGGCATCTTCATCATGGCGAGCGGCAAGGACGTCACCGGCATCAAGTCGAACAAGATGATGAGCTACCGCGTCGCCTTCCAGGCGCTGGCGATCCTGTTCATCATCATCCTGTTTGCGGTCAACCGGCCGTAACATGGTCAAGCTCAACAAAATCTACACACGCACCGGCGATGACGGCTCGACCGGCCTCGTCGATGGCTCGCGCCGCGCCAAGTTCGACGCGCGCATCGATGCCTATGGCACCGTCGATGAAGCCAACTCCGTACTCGGCATCGTCCGGCTGCACACCGCGGGCACCGATGCGGACGCCATGCTGGCGCGTATCCAGAACGACCTGTTCGACGTCGGCGCCGACCTTGCCACCCCCGGCGATGATTTCGCGCCGTCGCCGATGACCTTGCGTGCGGTGCAGGCGCAAATCGACCGCATCGAAGTAGAAATCGACGCGATGAACGCCAACCTTGCGCCGCTGACGTCGTTTATCCTGCCGGGTGGCACGCCGGCCGCCGCCTACCTCCACCTCGCCCGCACCACCGTCCGCCGCGCCGAACGCTCGGCCGTCGAGGCCGCAACCGTCGAGCCGATCAATCCGCTCGCCATCACCTACCTCAACCGGCTGTCGGACCATCTGTTCGTACTCGCGCGCGTGATGAACGCGGCGACCGGCGATGTGTTGTGGGTGCCTGGGGCCAATCGGTAGGAAGAGCCTCCGGCGGGCAGGCCTGAGGCCTGCACCCAATTGATTGTTGGCTTGCACGACGGACGCTTCGCGGGGATAGCTGCGCCAACACTATCCTTGGGGAAGGCTTGGCTATGAATCTGTTCGATTTGACCGGTAAGGTTGCGCTGGTCACCGGCGGTAACGGTGGCATCGGCATCGGCATGGCCGAAGGGCTGGCCCAGCACGGCGCCACGGTCATCATCTGGGGCACCAACGCCGACAAGAATGCTGCGGCGGTCGAAAAGCTGAGCGCGCACGGCGGCATCGTGCGCAGCGATGTTGTCGATGTGTCCGACGAGGCCGCGGTCAAGGCCGGCATCGCCGACATCCTCGGCGAGTTCGGCCGGCTCGACCAGGCGATCGCCAACGCCGGCATCGGCCAGTCGCGCCGCGACATGTTCGACATCAGCCTCGAAGATTTCCGGCGACTTGAGGACATCAATGTCCACGGCGTGTTCTTCACGCTGCGCGAGGCCGCGCGCCACATGAAGGAACGCCACGCCGGTGGCGACGCCGGTGGCTCGCTCGTCGCCGTCGCTTCGACCGCGGCGATCCACGGCGCGGCGCGCAACGAACATTACGGCGCCACCAAGGGCGCCGTCGTGTCGATGGTGCGCGCCATGGCGGTCGAGCTCGGCCGCTACGCGATCACCGCCAACAGCATCTGCCCCGGCTGGATCCGCTCCGACATGACCGCCGGCGCGCAAGGTGCGCCCAAGTTCAACGAAAAGGTCATCAGCCGCGTCCCCATCGGCGGCTGGGGCGACGGCGCCGACTTCGCCGGCATCGCCGTCTACCTCGCCAGCCGCGCGTCGCGCTACCACACCGGCGACTCGTTCGTCATCGACGGCGGATACACGATTTTTTGAAAAGCTTACGACCGCCGCTCGCCAATCGCGGAGGGCAAGAAGAGCCTCCGGCGGGCAGGCCTGAGGCCTGCACCCACTTTAGGGTGGTTGCGGGCCTCATTAGGCCGTAGACTCATAAGCGCGCAGCCAGAGGCGCATTGACGCGAGCTGGACCA
>CALMPZ010000076.1 GCA_937871645.1 uncultured Polymorphobacter sp. | reverse complement strand
CCATTCGCGCCGCGCTGGCAGGGCTGCGCCGCAACGCCCCGGCGCTGCTGGTGCTGGCAGTACCGGTCGCGCCGCCCGATACGATTGCCGCATTGCGCGGCACCTGCGATGCGGTGGTCAGTTTGCAAACGCCCATGCCGTTCTACGCCGTCGGCGCGCACTATGCTGATTTCACCCAGACCGAAGATGCGGAGGTCACCGACTTGCTGCGCCGCGCGGCGGGGTTCGGTGCAGCCGCGACGGGCAGCGACAAACCCGCCTGACTGTCAGGCGGCGCGATCTGCGCGCGGTCGAATTTGCTCGATATCTGCCCCAGCGCGCTGCCGGACTTCGCGCAGGTCATGGGCGTTCTGCAGGCGCAGGAAATAGCCCGGCGAGAAGCCGAAATAGCGCCCGAGCCGCAAGTCGAATTCGGCATCGATGCGCAAGCTGCCATCGAGGAAGCCGTCGATTTGCGCCGGCGCCAGCCCGGTTTCAGCCGCGACCTGCGCGACCGTCACATCCAGCGCATCGAACAAATCGGCGCGCAGATCGGCCCCGGCGTGCGGCGCATCAATGGTAATCGGTGATTTCGACATCGCAAGCATTCCCGTCCAGCCAGCGGAAGCATACACGCCATTGGTCGTTGATGCGAACACTATGCTGCCCGGCGCGATTGCCCGAAAGCGCTTCGAGGCGATTGCCCGGCGGGATGCGCAGGTCGTGGAGTGCGTCGGCGGCATCGATGCGCATCAGCAATGTGGCGGCGCGACGCTGAATGTCGGGCGGCAGCTTTCGACTGCGTTCGCCGAGCATGACCTTTTCGGTTTCCTTGTCGGCGAAGTTGCGGATCACTGATAGTCTCCAAGCGCAAATACTATCAGGAATCTACGCATTGCCGAGTATTGCGTCGTCCCTCTTGACGCATAACCGCTCGGAACCTGCAAGCTACCTCTTCCCACCCCACTTCTTCTGCACCTTGCCGAAGCGCGTCTTGCGGGTGCCGGGCATGCCCTCGGTTGACCGCCCCTGCACCGGCGCCTTGCGCTGGTCGGGGGGCAGGCCGAGTTCGTCGTTCTCCAGCCGGCGGATCTGGTCGCGGATGCCGGCGGCGATTTCGAAATCGAGTTCGGACGCGGCCTTTTTCATCTGCTCCTCGAGGTCCTTGATATAGGCCTTGAGGTTGTGGCCCACCAAATGCGGCGTGTCGGCGTCGCCGGTTTCGATGAGGACGGAGTCGCGGTTTGAGACGTCGGCCAGCACGTCCGAAATGTTGCGCTTGATGGTGGCCGGGGTGATGCCATGTTCGGCGTTATATTCGAGCTGCTTGATGCGGCGGCGGTCGGTTTCGGCGATGGCGCGTTCCATGCTGCCGGTCATGCGGTCGGCGTACAGGATGACGCGGCCGTCGACGTTGCGCGCGGCGCGGCCGATCGTCTGGATCAGCGCGGTTTCGGAGCGCAGGAAGCCTTCCTTGTCGGCGTCCATGATCGCCACCAGCCCGCATTCGGGGATGTCGAGGCCTTCGCGCAGCAGGTTGATGCCGATCAGCACGTCATAGACGCCGAGCCGCAGGTCGCGCAGCAGTTCGATGCGTTCCAGTGTCTCGACGTCGGAGTGCATGTAGCGCACGCGCATCCCGGCTTCGTGCATGAATTCGGTGAGGTCTTCGGCCATGCGCTTGGTCAGCGTGGTGACGAGCGTGCGGTAGCCCTGGGCGGCGACCTTGCGCGCTTCGGCGATGCAGTCTTCGACCTGGTCCTCGACGGGCTTGATTTCGACCGGCGGGTCGATGAGGCCGGTGGGGCGGATGACCTGCTCGGTGAAGACGCCGCCGGTGGCTTCCATTTCCCATTTGCCCGGGGTGGCGGACACGAACACCGTTTGCGGGCGCATCGCCTCCCATTCCTCGAACTTCAGCGGGCGGTTGTCGATGCAGCTCGGCAGGCGGAAACCGTATTCGGCGAGCGTCACCTTGCGGCGGTGATCGCCGCGCGACATGCCGCCGATCTGCGGCACGGTGACATGGCTTTCGTCGACGAACAGCAGTGCGTTTTCGGGGAGATATTCGAACAGCGTCGGCGGCGGCTCGCCGGGCAGCCGGCCGGTGAGGAAGCGGCTGTAGTTTTCGATGCCGGCGCAGCTGCCGGTCGCGGCGATCATTTCGAGGTCGAAGTTGGTGCGCTGCTCCAGCCGCTGGGCTTCGAGCAATTTGCCCTCGAGGTTCATTTCCTTGAGGCGCTCGGTCAGCTCGAAGCGGATGGCCTGGCTGGCCTGCTGCAACGTCGGGCCGGGCGTCACATAGTGTGAGTTGGCGTAGATCTTGATGTAGTCGAGGTTCGCCACCTTGCTGCCGGTCAGCGGGTCGAATTCGGTGATGCTTTCGATCTCGTCGCCGAAGAAGCTGATGCGCCAGGCGCTGTCTTCATAATGCGACGGGAACAGTTCGACGGAATCGCCGCGGACGCGGAAATTGCCGCGCACGAACGCCATTTCATTGCGCTTGTATTGCAGCGCCACCAGCTTGCGGATCAGTTCCTGGCGGTCCTGCGTCTGGCCCTTTTTCAGCGCGAAGGTCATCGCCGAATAGGTCTCGACCGAGCCGATGCCGTAGAGGCAGCTTACGCTCGCGACGATGATGACATCGTCGCGTTCGAGCAGCGAGCGCGTCGCCGAATGGCGCATCCGGTCGATGGCTTCGTTTACCGAGCTTTCCTTCTCGATATAGGTGTCCGAGCGCGGCACATAGGCTTCGGGCTGGTAATAATCGTAGTAGCTGACGAAATATTCGACCGCATTGTCGGGGAAGAAGCTCTTGAATTCGCCGTAGAGCTGCGCCGCGAGGATCTTGTTGGGCGCAAGGATGAGGGCCGGGCGCTGCACCGCCTCGATGACCTTCGCGGCGGTAAAGGTCTTGCCCGATCCGGTGACGCCGAGCAGCACGGTGTCGCGCTCGCCGGCATTGGCGTTGGCAACCAGCTCGGCAATCGCTGCCGGCTGGTCACCTGCGGGCGTATAGTCGCTGACCAGCCGGAATGCCTTGCCGCCTTCGGACTTTTCGGGGCGCGCCGGGCGGTGCGGGATGAACGTGCCGGCGTCATCGGGTTCATCAAGGCTGGTGCGAATCTGGATGGCCATGCCTGCAATATGGCGTATGGGCACGATATGTTCCATAGCCAAAGCGTCGCACGTAAAGGCCAGGAAAAGGTGGATTTGCGCGAGAATTGCTGAAGTATTTCAGCGATTCAAGTGTCGTTACGCCTTGATGACCGTAGTTTTGCTATCTTTCTAATTCGGTAGAAATCTGCGCCTAGTTTTTGCAGTCAGCAAGCTGATGTCAAATTTAGGATGGTGCAACATGAGCACACTTCGCATGTTTGCCGCGTCGGTCGCCGCAGCCGCATTGTTCGTGGCGATGCCTGCCGTCGCCGTCGTCAAGATCGCCACCTACAGCGGCACCGTCAGCAATGGCTTTGACTCCACCGGCGTGTTCGGCGTGGCGAATACCGATCTCACCGGCGCCAGCTGGGTCGCGGTCTTCACCTATGACAAGCTGCTGGGCGGCCTGCTGGTTTCCGGTGTCGGCTTTGACGAAAGCTATGGCGGCGGTGGCTACGGCCAGGTCGGCGAGTCGCCGGTCACCAACGTCGCGGTCACGATCAACGGCGTCACCAGGTCGATTGTCGGCGATTGGGCCAGCCATGCCGTGACGGCGACATCGCCGGCGGTGGCGCATTACAGCGAGGACCTCATCGATACCGACGTGACGTACATGGTCCACTTCATTTCGCTCAACGCCGCGCCGCAGGGCGCGCCCGCGTCGCTCGACAAGAATTTCGCCCCGGTCGCCACCAGGCTCGACAACAGCACTACGGGTTGGTTTGCCTACGACTATGCATCGGGGAACCTTACCGAAAATGCCACGGCCATACTCGATGGCGACGCCGTCTTTTCGGTCGCCAGCCAGGCGCCCGAGCCGGCAAGCTGGGCGCTGATGATTGCCGGATTCGGCATGGTCGGCGGGGCGTTGCGGGCGCGGCGGATGGTGCCGGTGCGCGCAGCTGTGCGCGTCCGCTAGCGCGGGATCGACACGATCGCGGTGGTGTCGCCGGGCGCGAGGCGCAGTTCGGCGATCGCCTGCACCATCCCCCAGTCGCAGGCCTGCCGCACGCTCAACGCGGTTTCGGCATCGGTGAAGCAGGCGTCGATGCGCGCTTCGTCCCAGCCCAGCCGGTCGCGGTAGGGGGCGGTGACGACGGCGGTGTTGCTGGCGCGCTGGCCCTGGTTGGGGCCTTCGCGGTAGGTCGCGGCGTGGAGCACGAACTGCGTCGGGTCGGCGCCGGTGCGCGTGTCGCTGGCCAGCAGGATCGTCGCGGCAATCGATGAGCAGACACCTGCCGCGTGCAGCCGCACCGGCACCGGCAGGCCGCGGATGAAATGGTACAGCCCCATCCCCGACGCGACATCGCCGCCATTGCTCGACAGCACCAGCACGATGTCGTCGAGCCGCTTGGCGACCGCGTCGGCGAGGAGTTGCTGCGTGTTGCGCATGCCACCGGCGTTGACCGGGCCGTTGTAGTAGATCGCGTGCATCGGGGTGAAGCTAGACCAGATTGCCGGTTGATTGAAGCACCCAAGCTCGCTCATCCCGAGCGCAGTCGAGGGACCCGCTGACGGGTGGGCGCGTCCCTCGACTTCGCTCGGGATGAGCGGGGTTTG
>CALMPZ010000075.1 GCA_937871645.1 uncultured Polymorphobacter sp. | reverse complement strand
AGCGCGCCGTTGGCTAAATCTCCCCTCCCCGGCGGGGAGGGGTCGGGGGAGGGGGAGCGGGGCCATAGGCCACGCGTCCATGCTCGCGCCTGAAGAACCAGCGTCGAACCCCCACCCCAACCCCTCCCCACCGGGGAGGGGCTTTAAATGGTTCGGCTAGCTAAGTTGCGGGCGCGTCTCGGCCCAGGGTGCGGCTTCTTCAAGCTGCGCCGCGAGGCTGTAGAGCAAGGCCTCGTCGCCGTAACGGCCGGCGAACATCATGCCGATCGGCAGGCCGGTGCTGCTCCAGCCGAGCGGCACCGACATCGCCGGCTGGCCGGTCTGGTTGTAGAGCGCGGTAAACGGGCTGAACGTCGTGATTTCGGCGGTCCAGCGCGCGTTGTCGGCGGGCGCGAGGTCGATCAGCCCGAGCTTGATCGGCGGCTTGCCCAGCACCGGCGACAGCACCACGTCATAGTTGTTCATGAACTGCGCCATGATGATCGCGGCTTTCTGGAACATGTCGTTTGCCGCGATGATGTCGGTGCCGCTGGTCTTGCGGCCGATGTGCGCGAACATTGCGGTGACGGGCTCGATCTCGCCCTCGCGGATCGCGCGGCCGAGCTGCGCGGCGCGGCTGTCGACATCATGCGCGGTGCAGACGCCGAGCACCGCGACGAACGCCGCAGCAATCGCCGCGCCGTCGAGCGGCGGCTGGGCTTCCTCGACATGGTGGCCGAGGCCTTCGAGCAGCTTGGCGGTGGCGCGGGTTGCGGCGATGACTTCGGGGTCGACGGGCACGCCGGTCGGCGGCGACAGCATCATCGCGATTCGCAGCTTGCCTGGCGCGCGCTGGGTTGCGGCGAAGAAGCTGGTTTCAGGCGCTGGTGCGCTGGTGCGCGACCCGAGTTCGACGCCGTGCGTCGCATCGAGCAGCGCGGCGGAATCGCGCACCGAACGCGTCACGGCGTGCGCGATCGACATGCCGAGCCAGCCTTCGGTCTTGTGCGGGCCGCTCGGCATGCGGCCGCGCGACGGCTTCATGCCGAACACGCCGCAGCACGATGCGGGCGCGCGGATCGAACCGCCGCCGTCGGACGCCGAGGCCATCGGCACGATGCCGGCTGCCACCGCGACCGCCGAGCCGCCGGATGAACCGCCGCTGGTGCGCGACGGGTCCCAGGGGTTGCGCGTCAGGCCGTAGGCGGCGCTTTCGGTGGTCACTGTCAACCCGAGTTCGGGCGAGGTGGTCTTGCCGAAGGTCACGAGGCCCGCGGCTTCGTAGCGGTCGAACAAGGTGCTGTTGACGGTCGGCACATAGCCGTCCCACAAATGGCTGCCCTCGCCGGCGCGTTCACCGGCGATATCGACGTGCAAGTCCTTGACGAGGAACGGTACGCCGGCGAACGGCCCGGTGCCGGCAGGCGCGTTGCGGGCGCGGTCGTAGAGCTTCTGCGCCATGAAGTTGAGCTGCGGGTTGACCGCTTCGGCGCGCGCGATGGCGCTTTCGAGCAGTTCGGCCGGCTTGACCTGCTTTGAGGCGACCAGCGCTGCCTGCGCCAGGCCGTCGAGATGGCTGAAATCGTCCATATATCCCTCCCCAGGGTTGTCTAGAATTGTGCCTGATAGCGCTCCAGTCCGGCGGCCAGATCGGCAATCAGATCGT
This sequence comes from uncultured Polymorphobacter sp., assembly GCA_937871645.1. Lineage (GTDB taxonomy): Bacteria > Pseudomonadota > Alphaproteobacteria > Sphingomonadales > Sphingomonadaceae > Polymorphobacter_A. The sequence continues at coordinate 1,948 of CALMPZ010000075.1, read as the reverse complement.
CAGGGTCTTCGAGCCCGATCGATAGACGCAGCAATGGCCCGGGCGCATTGAACTGCGTCGCGGTGCGGATCGGCGCGACGTTCGACGGTAGGATCAGGCTTTCAAAGCCGCCCCAGCTGAAGCCGATGCCGAAATGGTCGAGGTCGTCGATCAGCGCGGCGGTGTGGCTGCGCTTGCCCTGCTTGAGCACGAAGCCGAACAGCCCCGAGGCGCCGTTGAAGTCGCGCACCCACAGGTCATGGCCGGGGCAGCCGGGTAGTGCCGGATGCAGCACGCGCTCGACCGCCGGATGCGCGGCGAGCCAGTGCGCGATCTTGAGCGCCGACTTGCCTTGTTGCGCCAGCCGCACGCCGAGTGTGCGGAGACCGCGCAAGGTCAGGAACGCATCGTCCGGCCCGACGCAGTAGCCGAGCCGGTAGCTGGCGCTGCGCAGCTTCGGGAATGTCGACGCTGTCGCGGTCACGGCGCCCATCATCACGTCGCTATGGCCCGCGACATATTTGGTCAGCGCCTGCACGCTCATGTCGATACCGTGGCCGATGGCGGCGAACAACAGCGGCGTCGCCCAGGTGTTGTCGAGTACGGTGACGATGTCATGGGCACGCGCGACCGCAACGATGGCGGGCACGTCCTGCACCTCGAAGCTCAGCGAGCCGGGGCTTTCGAGCAGGATGGCGCGGGTATTGGGCCGGACCAGCGCCGCGATGCCGGCGCCGATCAGCGGGTCGTAGTAGGTCGTTTCAATGCCGAGGTCGCGCAGCGTGCGGTCGGCGAAGCTGCGCGTCGGTTCATAGGCGCTGTCGGTCACCAGCAGATGGTCGCCGGCCTTGAGCGCGGCGAGCAGGGCTGCCGCAATCGCCGCGACGCCGCTCGGGTAGAGGCAGGTGCCGGCAGCGCCGGGTTCGAGTTCGGTCAGCGCAGTTTCGAGCGCCCAACTCGTCGGCGTGCCGCGGCGGCCGTAGTAAAGTCCGGCGTCGGGTGCCGCGATGCCGGCGTCGAGCGCCGCGAGATTGTCGAACAGGATTGTCGACGCATGCCAGACCGGCGGGTTGACGATACCCGCGCGGCTGGCAGGCGGGCGCGTCCAGTCGGCACGACGGCCGGCCTCGGCGAGGCGGGTCGCCAGTGCCTTGTCCTTGCCGTCGCCCGCGGCCAAGCCCTTAGGCCGCGCCGGTGACCACGGGCGCGGTTGCCGAGCCGCCCCATTCGGACCAGGAGCCGTCGTAGATCGCGACCTTCTTTTCGCCGAGGATGGCGGCGCCGAACGCCAGCACGGCGGCGGTGATGCCCGAGCCGCAGGTGGCGACGGTGCGCTTCTTCAGGTCGACGCCGGCGGCATCGAATTCGGCGCGCAGCGCATCGCCCTGTTTCCAGGTGCCATCGGCGTTGAACAGATTGGCGTAGAACAGGTTGCGCGAGCCGGGGATGTGGCCGGCGCGCATGCCGGCGCGCGGCTCGGGTTCGCTGCCCGCAAAGCGGGCAGGCGAGCGCGCGTCGATGACCTGCTCGGCCTTGGTCTTCAGGTTTTCGGTCATCTGCGCCATGTTGCGGACGAGCGCGGGCTCCTCGAAGATCGTGAAGTGGCGGTGGCGGATGACCGGCTTTCCCGATTCGAGGCCGCGGCCTTCGGCCTGCCACTTGGCGAGACCGCCATCGAGGATCGCCACGTCATGCGCGCCGAACACGTCGAGCATCCACCACATGCGCGCGGCGCTCTTGAACGGCGAATTGTCGTAAACGACGATGCGGCTGCCGTCGCCGAGGCCGAGTGCCTGCATGCGGCTGGCGAACTTTTCGGGGCGCGGCAGCATGTGCGGCAGCGGGTTCGAGGTGTCCGACAGCTCTTCGATGTCGACGAACACGGCGCCCGGAATGTGCGCGGCTTCGAACTCGGCGCGGGCGTTGCGGCCCGAATCGGCGGTGAGCATCGTCGCGTCGATGATGCGCA
>CALMPZ010000074.1 GCA_937871645.1 uncultured Polymorphobacter sp. | reverse complement strand
AGCAGGTTCGACTTGCCGCAGCCGTTGGGGCCGACGACGCCGGTCAGCCCCGGTTCGATGCGCAGTTCGACGGGTTCGACAAACGACTTGAAGCCGGCGAGGCGAAGTCGTCTGAAGTGCACCGCCCCCCGGCTCCCGCGCGGCCTACTTGACCGCCGCCTGCAACTTCGGCTGCAGCGTCGCCCAGTTGAAGGTTTCGGCCTGTGTTTCGCCGTTGATGATGAACGCCGGCGTGCCGGTCAGCTTGTACTTTTCGACCGCGTCGGTGCGCATGCGCGTCAGCTGTTCGAACGCCTTCTTGTCGGCGAGACACTGGTCGAACTTGGCACGCGGCATGCCGCGCGTCCGCATGAAACCGTCAAGTCCGCCGGTGACCGCCAAGGCGGCAATCTGCTGGTCCTCCGGCAGTGCCTGCAGCCGCTTGGTGTCTGCTTCGGTCAGCTTGGTGAACGGCTCGGTCCACATCGCCTGGTTGACGAAGAAGGCGTTGAGCAGGTTGAAGAAAACCGTCGGCCCCTGGCAGCGTGCCAGCATCGATGCGGCGAAGTCGGGCCCATTGAGGACGAAATTGCGGAACTCGTAGTTGACCTTGCCGGTCGCGATATATTTGGCCTTGATCGTCGGCAAGGCTTCTTCGTGGAAGTCCTTGCAGTGCGGGCAGGTCAGCGACGCGAATTCGAGCAGCTTGACCGGCGCATTGGGGTTGCCCATGCGGAAACCACCTTCGGGGGTTGCCGAGACGACCGTCGTCCAGTCCTTGGTCGCGGTCGCGATCGCGGTCGTGGCAGCGGGTGCAGCGGCCTTGGTCTTGGTGCCGGTCGCTGCATCCGAAGCACTGTTGTCGCACGCGGCAAGCGCCAGCACCGCAACGAGCGTCAGCGTCTTGCGCGAAGTGGCGCCGCCAGCAGTAGCCATGTGTCAATTCTCCACAAACAAACCTGATTGCGCCTTGTGCCACCGCGTGCCCCCGGTGTGCAACGGCAACGATGCTGCTTTAGCGAATAATAGGGGGGCCTTTGGTGGACCCGAGCGCGATCGCCAGCGATTGCAGCGCGTCGCGCAGTTCGGGGTCGGCAATATCGCGCAGCGTTGCGCTGGTTTCGGGCGCGATCGGTTCACCGGTGCGCTTGGCTGCGCGGGCGGCTTTGCGCGGCATGTCGCCGTGGCGCAGTGCGACGCGGTCGACGGCGCCGTAGCCGAAAAAGCGGTTCACCCGTTCGATGATCTGCGGCTCGACTGCCTTGAGCAGCGGCGCAAAGGCGCCGGTAACGACGACGCGCAACGTGCCGCCGCTGCGCTTGCCCGTCGGGAAGCTCAGCGCTTCGGGGGTGCAGTGCTGGGCATAGTGTTCGCCGACGATTTCGGCCCAGCGCGCGACGATGGCGCTCTGCTGGAAACCGAAGCGCCGGAACGCCGCGCCGCCGACATCGGGCATCAGCTCGCTGATGGCGCGCGGGCGCCGCGAGCGCGGGGCGCCGGACTTTTTTGATTCGATTTCAGTCACGCCCCGTCCATGCCATAGCAACGCCATGCGCGTCGATTCATCTGCACCTTCCGGCCACGTCCGGCGTCTGCTCGACTGGTATGACGTCAATGCCCGGACGCTGCCGTGGCGCAGCCCGCCGGGTACGCCGCCACCCGATCCGTACTGCGTCTGGCTGTCCGAAATCATGCTGCAGCAAACGACTGTGGCCAGCGTGAAGGGCTATTTCGAACTGTTCACCACGCGCTGGCCGACCGTCGCGGCACTGGCCGCCGCCGACGATGCCGATGTCATGCAGGCCTGGGCGGGGCTTGGCTATTATGCCCGCGCGCGCAACCTGCTGGCGTGCGCGCGCAGCGTTGTTGCCGATCATGGCGGGCGGTTTCCCGACACCGTAGCCGGCTTGCGGCAATTGCCCGGCGTCGGGCCGTACACCGCGGCGGCGGTCGCCGCGATTGCGTTCGGCGCGCACGCCACCGTCGTCGACGGTAATGTCGAGCGCGTGGTGGCGCGGCTCTACGCCGTTGAAACGCCGATGCCCGCTGCCAAACCGACGCTGCATGCGCTGGCAGCGGAACTGACACCGACGCAGCGGTGCGGCGACTATGCACAGGCGATGATGGACCTCGGCGCGACAATCTGCACGCCGCGCAGTCCCGATTGCGCCGCCTGCCCCGTCGCCACCAGCTGCGCCGCATTGAAGCTGCAAACCCCGACTCGCTTCCCGGTGAAGGCCGCCAAGGTCGCGCGCCCGACCCGGCAGGGCACAATCTATTGGCTGCGCGCCGGTGATGCGGTGCTGGTGACGCTGCGCCCGCCGCGCGGGCTGCTCGGCGGCATGCGCGCACTGCCAAGCGACGACTGGGCGACGGTGCGGCCGGCACACGCCCCACCTGCCGACACGACGTGGCAGCTTCTGCCCGGCAGCGTGCGCCATGTCTTCACGCACTTCGAACTCGAACTCGTGGTCATGGCCGCGACACTCAACGACCGGCGCAATCTGGACTTACCCGAGGGCGCATTATGGGTTGCGCTTGCCGAAATCGACCGCATCGGGCTACCCACGGTTTTCGCCAAGGCTGCACGGCATGCCCTGGCGCATTTGAACACCGACCGCGTTGATGAAAAGGCCGCCTGAATGACCGACCTGTTTGAACACGTCCGCACTCCCAAAGTCGGTTTCACCGGCTCGACGCTCGACCGCGCCGATGCGCTGCGCCGCGACCCCGCGGCATTGATCGCGCTGCGCTCGGACCCGCGCGCGCGCTGGCTGGTGTTCGACGATCTGAAGCCGGTGATGGCGACCACCGAAGCGAGCGAGATGGGCGGCGCGCTCGACTTGTTGTGGTGCCACCGCAGCGACGTCCCGCACGATGCGCTGACGGTATTCCTCGGCCTCGACGGCGATGCACCGCGCTTTGCCTGCGTCGCCCCCGCCACCGACCTGCCCGGCCGCGCCACCGATGCGCGCGCCGTCGGTGCCCAACTCGATGACGGCCGCGCCGCCATTGTCGCGCAGGCACGCTCGCTGCTCGACTGGCATCTGCGCCACAAATTCTGCGCCAAATGCGGTGCCCAGACCGAAATGCAAAAGGCCGGCTATGTGCGCTTCTGCGGCGCCTGCTCGACCGAGCATTTCCCGCGCACCGACCCCGTCGTCATCATGCTGGCCATCCACGGCGACCAGGCGCTGGTCGGTCGCGGGCCGCAATTCCCGCGCGGCTTTTTCTCGGCACTCGCGGGCTTTGTCGAACATGGCGAAAGCCTTGAGGAAGCCGTGGCGCGCGAGCTCAACGAAGAAGTCGGCATCAACATCGGCCGCGTCCGCTACATCGCCAGCCAGCCGTGGCCGTTCCCGTCATCGATGATGATCGGCGCCTTTGCCGAGGCGACCTCGACCGAACTGACGCTCGACCGTGCCGAAATCGCCGAAGCGCGCTGGGTCAGCCGCGACGAAGTGCGTGCGGCAATGGCCGGCAACGGCGACTGGCACGCGCCGCCGCCGCTGGCGATTGCGCACACGCTGCTTGCCGAGTGGATAGCCAGCTAGATTCAAGGGCCTCCGGCGGGCAGGCCAGTTCTTGTTCAAGACGGCGGCCTGCACCCAACACTTTCCGGTGACCGATATTCAACCTTGGTTGTTGCAGCACCGGCAGCAATCGGGTGCAGGCCTCAGGCCTGCCCGCCGGAGGCCCTTCAAATTGCTTCCTGGGGCCTAACCGTGGTCACGAGCCGACGGATAGGTGCCGAGCACGCGGACCCATTTGCTGTGGAACGCCAGTTCCTCGAGCGCCAGCGCGACGTTGGGATCGCTCGGCCGGCCATCGACATCGGCGTAGAATTCGGCGGCCGAAAAGCTGCCACCGCGCAAATAGCTTTCGAGCTTGGTGATGTTGACGCCGTTGGTGGCGAAGCCGCCGAGCGCCTTGAACAGCGCGGCGGGGACGTTGCGGACTTCGAACATCAGCGTCGTGCGTACCGGCACGTCATCGGCGGGCGTGACGGGGTGGCGGGCCAGCACGACAAAGCGCGTGGTGTTGTGGTCGGCGTCCTCGATGCCTTCGGCGAGCACGTCGAGGCCGTAGAGTTCGCCCGCCAGCCGTGACGCGACCGCGGCCAGCGCCGGGTTGCCGGCTTCGGCCACGTACGCCGCTGCCGATGCGGTGTCGGCATAGCCTTCGGTGGCGATGCCCCAGCCTTTCAGGCGCGTACGGCACTGGCCGATGGCCTGCGGGTGGCTCAGCGCGCGCTTGATGTCTTCGCGGCGCGTGCCGGGCAGCCCGAGCAGGCAGTGCCGGACGCGGACGAAATGCTCGGCGATGATCGATAGCCCCGATTCGGGCAGCAGGAAGTGGATGTCGGCGACGCGGCCGTGCTGCGAGTTCTCGATGGGGATGACGGCAACTTCGGCACGGCCATCGACGACGGCGGCCAGCGCGTCCTCGAAACCGAAGCACGGCAGCGCCAGCCAGTCGGGATACAGCTCGCGCACCGCCTGGTGCGAATAGGCGCCCGGCGCGCCCTGAAACGCCACCGCGCGCGCCGGATCGGCAGCAGCGGCAGTGCGCATGGCTTCGACAAGCTGGCGCGCGGGGGCGGGATAGGAGTCCATGCGCGTCGCTTTGGTTGAGGTGCGCGCGCAGGTCAAGTTTGGCGACGGGTTACAGCCGCTACGCCCGCACCTCCATCATTTGCTTGCGAGTGCCCCGCGCGCTAACTATGGAGAGCGCATATCTGGGCGAGGCCCGGGGCAAATCAACGGCCGGAGACGCTGGGTGGACAGTTTCGAGTGGAACAAATTTGCGGGTTGGCTGCTGGCCGCGAGCATCGCGGTGCTCGGCCTGTCGATCGTCAGCGGCATGATCTA
>CALMPZ010000073.1 GCA_937871645.1 uncultured Polymorphobacter sp. | reverse complement strand
CGATCATGAACGCCGCGAACACCGAATCGCGCGCCAGCGTTTCGGCATCATGGCCACCCGCGAGCATCAGCGTGACGATCAGCGAGACTTCGACGATGGTGACCGCAATCGCCAGCACCAGCGCGCCATAGGGCTCGCCGATGCGGTGTGCGATGGTTTCGGCATGATGGACGCACGCCAGTACTGCGCCGATCAGGACGGCCAAAATGACGACCGCAAGCAGCCCGCCGTGGATGCCGAGTCCGAGTGCGGCGGCGGCGCCTGCAACCCCAAGGACGGGCGCAATCCAGGACCAGCGCGGCAGGGTGGCGTGCTTGGCATCAGTCATTCAAATCCCCCGTAAAATGCCCCCGGAACGAATTCCGCGGGTCGTTCTGGCGCGGAATATCAGGTCGCGCAACAGCAGGATGGCCGTCGCTGCGATGCAGCACGCGCATTGACGCCTTGCGACGTGCTGCGGTAACGCAATCCGCTACGCTCCAGACATGGCGGACCATGACAACCTACCTCGATTTTGAAAAACCGCTCGCCGAGGCCGCTGCCCGCGCGGCGGAACTGCGCGCCACCGGCACGCCGACGGGCGAAAAGGCGGCCGCCAAGCTCGATGCGCGCGCCGACAAGGCGGCTGCGGCGCTCTACTCAAAGCTGACGCCGTGGCAGCGTACGCAAGTTGCGCGCCACCCCGAACGCCCGCATTTCAAGGATTATGTCGCAGCGCTGATTACCGAATTCACGCCGCTGTCGGGCGACCGCGGCTTCGCCGAGGATGCGGCAATCATCGGCGGCATGGGACGTTTCAATGGCCGCTCGGTGATGGTCATCGGCCATGAAAAGGGCGCCGACACCGCGTCGCGCGTCAAGCACAACTTCGGCATGGGGCGCCCCGAAGGCTATCGGAAGGCGATCCGCCTGATGGAGCTGGCCGGGCGCTTCGGGCTGCCGGTGATTACGCTGGTTGATACCGCCGGTGCCTATCCCGGTGCCGAAGGCGAAGCGCGCGGCCAGGCCGAAGCGATTGCCCGCGCGACGCAGGCCAGCCTCGACCTGCCGGTGCCGATGATCGCCGCGATTGTCGGCGAAGGCATGTCGGGCGGCGCCATCGGGCTGGCGGCGGCCAACCGCATCGTCATGTTTGAAAACGCCGTCTATGCGGTGATTTCGCCCGAAGGCTGCGCGTCGATCCTGTGGCGCGGCGATGACAAGGCGGCTGCACGCGCTGCCGAAGCTGCCGAGGCGATGAAGCTAACCGCTGCCGACCTGCTCAAGCTCGGCGTCAGCGACCGCATTGTCGCCGAACCCGGCGGCGCCCACCGCGCGCCGGCCGAGGCGATTGCAAATCTCGGTGCAGCGCTGGCGACCGAGCTGGCGGGCCTTGAAGGCCAGTCGCCGGCCGAGTTGCGTGCTGGCCGCCGTGCCAAGTTCCTGGCCATGGGGCGGCTGGTCTGAGCGACCTCCCTGAATGCCCGTCGCTGCCCGCCGGTCGCGCCGGGCTGCCGCTGCTGCATGTCGTTGCCGCCGCGCTGATCGACGCCGACGGGCGCGTGCTGGTCGCGCAGCGCCCCGAAGGCAAGCATCTGGCGGGCCAATGGGAATTCCCCGGCGGCAAGATCGAGCCCCGCGAAAGCCCCGAAATGGCACTCGTGCGCGAGCTTGAGGAAGAGCTCGGCATCGGCGTGCACCAGTCGTGCCTCGCGCCCGCCGGCTTTGCCAGCCACGCCTATGACGAATTCCAGCTCGTGCTGCTGCTGTTTGCCATCCGCAAATGGCAGGGCGTGCCGCGCGGAATGGCCGGGCAGGGGGTGCGCTGGGTGCGGCCGCCGGAATTGTTCGGGCTCGACATGCCGCCGGCCGATCGCCCGCTGCTCGGGCTGCTCAACCTGCTGGTCTAGCCGGCGTTCCACGCCGTCAGCGTGATGATCTGCACCGGCACGTTCGTTTTGCCATCGGCGTCGGCGCGGTCGGCGAAGCGCGCCGCCACATCGGCGAGCACGTCACGGCGCAGCGGCAACCGCGACGCCAGCGCATTGGCTTCACCCATGCCGCGCAAGTCGGCCAACAGCGCGAACAGCCCGGCGTAACGCACGGTAAAGCTGTCGATTTCAGCGACCGGCGAGACAAAGCCGCCACGCTGAAGCAGTCCCGCCGCACCTTGCACATCGATCATCGGCGCGACGCGGACACCGACACGACCGGTCGCCGCGTCATCGGCGGCGATCAGGTCATGGCGTAGCTGCAACAGGCTTTCGCCCGCAACGAACGCCGCGATGAACATGCCGCCGGGGCGTAGCGCCCGCCGCACCTGGATCAGCGCGCCGGGCAGGTCGTTGACGTTGTGCAGGCTGCCCGCCGAGACGATCAAGTCAAAGCTGTCATCGGCGAACGGCAGCGCGTCTTCGTCGGCGACGAGCGTTGGCTTGAACGCGGCGGCGGCATCGACGGTCACCGTCCAGTCGCCGCCGATGCGCGCACCGAGCCGGCCGTCATGCGCGCCAAGGTCGAGCACGCGCGCGAAGCACTTGCCGGTGTCGGCGACGCGCGCAACGATATCGTCGACCATCGCGTCTTTCAGAAACGCATGGTCGGCGTAGCGCGCCGCAGCGCGACCACGCAGCGCGCGGCGGCGGTGACGGTCGAACAATTCGGGGATGGCGTCCATGGCGTCTGCCCTAACCAGTCGCGCCGCGGTTTCCAATGCTGCAGTTTCACATAGGCAGGCGGCGATAATGCGCTAGGCTGGCGCGATGTTGGCGACTGCCCTTGCCCTGCCTCGCACCGGCCTGCGCGCGCTGGTCGATCTGGTGCTGCCGGCGCGCTGCCCCGGTTGCGGGTGCATCGTGCCCGGCGACCTGCAATATTGCGCCACATGCTGGGACGGGTTGCGCTTCATCACCGCGCCGCTGTGCGATTGCTGCGGGCTGCCGTTCGAGTTCGATCTCGGCCCGGCGGCGCGGTGCGGGGCGTGCCTTGCAACGCCGCCGAAATACACAAAGGCGCGCGCCGCGATGGCCTATGCCGACACCGGGCGCATCGTTTTGCTCAATTTCAAGAACCGCGACCGCGAACATCTGGCGCGCGTCATGGCGGCGGCGATGCTGCGCGCCGGCGCGGAGTTGCTCGATGATGATCCGCTGCTGGTGCCGGTGCCGCTGCATCGCTGGCGGCTGCTGCGACGCGGTTTCAACCAGTCGGCGCTGCTGGCGGGGCGCATCGCCAAGGCGCGCGGGCTCGATGTCGCGGTCGATGCGTTGCTGCGCGTGCGCGCCACGCCGCGCAGCCGCGGCATGAGCCGCAGCCGCCGTGCCGCCAATGTCCGCGGCGTCTTCAAGGTGGCGCGCCCTGAAATGGTGCGTGGTCGCAACATCGTGCTGATCGACGATGTGATGACCACCGGTGCGACTGCAGAGGCCTGCGCGCGACTGTTGTTGCGCAAGGGCGCGCGGCGCGTGCATATACTGACCTGGGCGCGGGTTGTGCGCGACGCCGACCGCATGACATAATGTGCTTGCTGACAGCGGCTGGCTGAAACTTTGCGGGCCAAGAGAAACTTGCGGGAGAGCGTGGATGGCGCGGATCGAAGTCTATACCAAATTCTTCTGCCCCTATTGCACGCGGGCGATGGCGCTGCTCAAGCGCAAGGGCGTCGAGTTCGAGGAAATCGACATCAGCATGGGCGGCCCCAAGCGCAGCGAGATGATCGAACGCAGCAGCGGTCGCACGACGGTGCCGCAGATTTTCATCGACGGCGTGGCGATCGGCGGCTCGGATGACCTGGCCGCGCTTGATCAGCGTGGCGGGCTTGACCCGCTGCTCGGCCTATGAGCCAGTTGCGCCTCGGTGTCGTCCAGACCAATTCGGGCATCGACGCGTCCGCCAACGCCGCAATGCTGGTGGCGGCGATTGCCGAACTGGCGACCGGCGGCGCGCAACTCGTGCTGACGCCCGAAATGTCGGGACTGCTCGACCGCGACCGCACGCGCATCATGGCCAACGTCCGTACCGAGGCCGATGACGTTGTGCTCGCAGCGGTGCGTGCGGCGGCGCAGCAACATGGCGTCTGGGTCCAACTCGGATCGCTCGCCATCCGTGTGGATGATGAACGCCTTGCCAACCGCAGCTTCCTGATCGACGCGCAGGGCGAAATTCGCGCGCGCTATGACAAGATCCATCTGTTCGACGTCGACCTGCCGACCGGCGAGCGCCACCGCGAGTCGGCGACCTATCGCCCCGGCGCCGAGGCCGTCGTCGTCGATACACCCTGGGCGCGGCTCGGGCTCGCGATCTGCTACGACTTGCGCTTTGCCGGACTGTTCGCGGCACTCGCCAATGCCGGCGCGCAACTGCTGACGGTGCCGGCGGCGTTCACCCGGCCGACCGGCAAGGCGCACTGGCACGCCCTGCTGCGCGCCCGCGCCATCGAAACCGGCAGCTTTGTCGTGGCGGCGGCACAGACCGGCGAACACGCCGATGGCCGCGCGACCTATGGCCACTCGCTGGTCATCGACCCGTGGGGCGAGGTGCTGCTCGACATGGGCGAGGCGGCGGGCACCGCGATTTGCGACATCGACTTCGCCGCCGTCACCGACACCCGCGCGCGGATTCCAGCGCTGGTGCATGCCCGGCCGTTCACGCTGGCGCCGGTTGGCGAGACGGGGGCATGATCGTTTTCGATCTGGCGTGCCGCCGCGACCATGTCTTCGAAGCCTGGTTCGGCTCGACCGACGATTTCGAAGCGCAGGCGGCGCGCGGCTTGGTCGCGTGCCCGATCTGCGAAGACAGCAACGTCCGCAAAGCGGCGATGGCCCCTGCCGTCCCTGCCAAAGGCAACCGCAAGGCCGATGTTGCGCCGGTCGACGCCAAGGCTACACTTGCCGCGCTGGCAAAGCTGCAGGCCGAAGTCGAAGCCAATGCCGATTATGTCGGCACCGACTTCGCCAATCAGGCCCGCGCCGTGCATTTCGGCGACACGCCCAAGCGCGCCATTTACGGCGAGGCCAGCCTGGTCGAAGCCGCTGCGCTGGTCGAAGACGGCATCGATATCGCGCCGCTGCCGTTCGCCACGCGCCGCGCCCGCGACAGCTGAGCGGCGGGCGCCCGCGTTGACGGCTCGGGCGCCAAACCCTAGTGACAATCCGTGTGCGCCCGTAGCTCAGCCGGATAGAGCGACGGTTTCCTAAACCGCAGGTCGGGGGTTCGATTCCCTTCGGGCGCACCAGTTTCGCGGCGGCCGCAGC
>CALMPZ010000072.1 GCA_937871645.1 uncultured Polymorphobacter sp. | reverse complement strand
GGCGCCCGCCACTTGCCCCCGAGGCGGCGGTCCACCCCTCTTTTGATAAACAGCTCGGCGAACTTGGCGGTGTCGGCGGCGATGCGGATATCGGCGAACAGCGACAGCTCCATGCCCCAACCGACCGCCGGGCCGTTGACCGCGGCAATCACCGGCCGGTCGCAGTTCAGCGCCGCCATCGCCGCGGGCGTCACCGGCATGCGGACGCGCGGCAGCGCTGCGGATTTGGCCGGGCCCTTGCCGGTCAGCATCTCGACGACATCCTCGCCCGAACAGAAGCTCGCCTCGGCGCCCGTGACGATGACGCAACGCACCTCAGGGTCTGCCTGGACGTGCAGGAACGCCGCCTCCAGCTCGGCATAGGCGCGCGGGTTGAGCGCGTTGCGCCGGTGCGGCCGGTCGAGCGTGATCGTCGCGACATGGTCGACCAGGGTGTAGCGCGTGACTTCGAACTGGTCGGGGTGGATGTTGGTCATGTTGGTCTCCGCTGAGAATGCACGCGGCCATGTTCCGCATTTTCGCCGCCGCGTCCAGCGCGCAGAAATGCGCGAAACCGCTTGGCATTTTGCGGGGCAGCCCCGACTATGCTGCGCAGCATAATGCAGCATCGGGGAGTTACACACACATGAAGGATCTGGTTGGCAAGGTGGCGTTCGTCACGGGCGCAGCGTCGGGCATCGGGCTGGGGATTGCCACCGCGCTAGCGCAAGCCGGGGTCAAGGTCATGCTCGCCGACATTGAAAAGGACGCACTCGACACCGCGGTGGCGGGATTGAAGCGCACCAACGCCGATGTCGATGGCGTGGTCGCCGACGTGTCATTGAAAGAAGCGCTGCAGGCCGGCGCCGATGCGACGATAGCGCGCTTCGGCCGCGTCGACATATTGGTCAACAACGCCGGCGTCGGCGGTGGCGGCAACTATGGCACATGGACCGACGCCAGCTGGAACTGGGTGATCGGCGTCAACCTGCTGTCGGTGATCTGGGGCATCGAGATTTTCGGGCCGCTGATCGAGCGCCAGGGGCCGGGCGGACACATCGTTTCGACCGCGTCGATTGCCGGCCTGGTGGCGGCGACCAACCCGGCGTACGACGCGACCAAATACGCCGTCGTCGCGCTGTCCGAAGGGCTGCGGCCGACCTTGGCTGAACGCGGCATCGGCGTGTCGGTGCTGTGCCCCGGCCTCATCCGCACCAACATCATGAATTCGGCGCGCAACATTCCGCCGCGCTTCGACATCAACGTGCCGCCACCGCCGACCGAAGGCCCGATCGCCGATTTCATCAAGATGTTTGCCAGCGCGCTCGAAGCCGGCATCGACCCGCTCTATGTCGGCGAACTGGTGCGCGAGGGCATCGAAGACGACTGGCCGTACATCTTCACCGACCTGCAGTTCGAGCCTGCAGTGGAGGCGCGCTTTGCCAACATCAAGGCGGGGTTCGACCGCATCCGTGACCGCGTGCCGCGGCATTGAGGGGGGACTGACCCCAAGCCGCCGGCAACTGCCCTTCTGGATCCTCCCCGTCTTCGGGGAGGGGGACCGCGCACTTCGCGCGGTGGTGGGGCAGGTCGGTCAGGCCGTTTGGTGCAGCCGCATCGGGGTTGACCCCTCCACCGCCAAGAGGCGGGCCCCCTCCCCGAAGACGGGGAGGATCAAGAGGGGTGCGAGGTCAGCGTGAGGTTGACCGGCGGCAGCAGTTTGCCGGTGCCGCTTTGGATTGAGGCGGCGTTGATGAACAGCGTTTCTCCGAGCTTCCGCTGACCGACGCTCGCGTGCACATGGCCGAAGCAGTGCACGCGCGGCGCGATGCGCGGCAGTTCATCTGCAAGCGCCGGGCACCCCAGCGACTGGCCGCCACGCGAGGCATCGAGGATGCCTTGCGGCGGCGTATGCGTGACCAGAATATCGATGCCCGGCGGAACCAGCGCCCAGGCGTCGGCGAGTGCCGCCGGCCCCTTGAAGAACGCATGGCTCGGCAGGAACGGTACCCATGACGCGCCGTGGATTTTCAGCCCGCGATAGTCGACCGTTTCGTCATGCAGGAAATGCGCGTTGCGGAACGGTTGCGGCTGGCGCCCCAGCGCCGTTTCAAGCTCGCGGTCATGGTTGCCGCCAATGCACAAAATCCGGTCGAAACGCTGCCGCCCGAACCACGCATCCATTGCCGCGATACGGTCTGGCGTCCGGCTGAACAGGCGCTGCGGCATCTTGCTGAACAGGTCGAACATGTCGCCGCAATGGATCAGCAAATCGCCCGCCGGCAGGTCGATTTCGCCGTGCCGGCAGTGCGTGTCGCTGATGACGGTGACGCGGGTTTCCATGCCGCTGGTTTAGCAGCACCGGCGAAATCGGCCAGCCGCGAAGACGCGCTTCAACGCGAATCGGCCAGCGTCGATGGTCGCGACAAGCCGCGGGCTGCCGGTCGGCACGGCTAGGCGCGGGGCAGCGCCTTGGCGGTGCGCCAGAGGCCGATGGCGGCGAGCACCATTGTCAGGTGGACGGCAATCAGCGGCGGCCAGCCGCACAGGAAGATGATGTCGTTGGCCAGTCCGCCCTTGAACGGGCCGCCGCCCATCGCCAGCCCGCGCGTGCCGAACAGCGCGTTGAAATAGGGCGGGACCGTGAACATCCATGCGGTGATGATGGCGCTCCAGAAAAACACCCGGTGCCAGCGCGGGGTGAGCCGGATGAATGTCCCGCCGACGCCCCATGCCATCAGCAGCAGGCCGTGCGTGATGGCCTCCATATGGACCATGCGCCAGGCGCGTTCGTCACCGGGAACATGCGCCTCGATCGGCGGAATGATCGGCCACACCACGATCTGGCCGAGCAGCGCGACGAACCAGTGCCAGCCGACGAACAGCGCGAAAACGAACAGGCCGACGCCGTTGAGAAATAGCAGCACGCGCAGGCGTTCGGGCATCGTGGTCATTGTGCAGCTCCCTGAAATGCGCGGGCCACCGGCGAGGGTTCGCCGAGCCTGGCCATGTCGAGTTCGCTGAGACCCCCGTCACCTTGCCCCCCGTCACCGCTTCCATAGCCCCGCCACCACGCCACCGCCCACGCCGGATCGGCCACGCTGCGCGGGTCATAGCCGGGGGTCATGATGCGCAGCAGCCGCGGCGTCAGCCGCCCGAAGATGCGCAGCAGCAGCCGGTACAGCGCCAGCCGCGAGCGCCAGCCCGACCATAGGCCGTCTTCGGTCAGCAGTGCCCGGTAGCCCTGGCGGGTGCGCGCCATGATATGGATTGTCGCAAACAACAGCCCGTAGATGCGCCACGCATAGCGGCCGTCGAGCGCCTTGAAGACATCATAGGTGGCGCATTTGTGCTCGATCTCCTCGACGAAATGCCAGAGCACCAGCGACGCCACCGAGGCTTCGCCGTCACCGAACAGATATTCGCGGTCCTCCACCAGCATATGGCCGATGGCGAGCGCCATCGCCTCGAACCCTTCGGCATAGGCGAGGTTGAACGCGAACGAGCGATTTCGTGCAAACGACTGGTAATCGGCCTTGAGTACCGCCTCGGCTGCCGGGACGGACGTGTAGCCGAGGTCGGCGAGCCGCTTGTTGAACTGCTGGTGCTGGCGGAAATGCGTCGCCTCCTGCCCGATATACAGGTCGATTTCGGCAATCAGGCGGGCATCGGTGACCTTGGTGCGCGCCTTGCGCATCGTCTCGATCAGGTAGGGTTCGAGAAAGGGCATCGCCAGCGAGGCGGCATTGACGACATGACTGAACTCGGGACGCTGCGGATTCCACAGCCCGCCAAGCTGTTGCGGAAACCGGAAACTCATGCGGCGAACGGTCATGCGTTGCGCGTCGATGACAGCCGAACGAGACATATTTCCACCCCCGTAATCTGTTATTGATATAAGACACAATAATACTAATGTGGTAATTGTCAATAGGAGCGGTTAAGTGTGGGCGGAAGCCGCGCCGTGGAACCCGACAATGACCAAAAGACCCGCGCGCACGCGGCTTGCCCCCGAAGATCGCCGCGCCCAACTGGTCCTGCACGCCGTCGGATGTTTTGCCGATCACGGCATCGCGCGCGCCACGCAGGCACAGGTTGCCGAACGCGCCGGGGTGTCGGTGTCGGCGGTCTATTCCTATTTCCGCACGCGTGCGGACCTTGTCGACGCGGTGCTTGAAACCGTCGCGGCGACGATTGTCGCAATGGTGGCGGCGGCGACCGCCACGCCGGGGAAGCCCCTGGAGGTGCTGACCGAGCTTGCGACGCGAACCGCCGACATGGCGCTGCACGAGCCCGACACCGTCCGCGTCTGGCTCGACTGGAGCACGGGGGTCCGCGCGGATGTCTGGCCACGTTTCCTGGTGCTGCAGCGCCAGCTGCAGGCGCTTGTCGCGTCGGTGCTCGTCCGCGACGGTGCTGCGGTGCCGGCGGATGTCGCGGTCAAGTCGGCGGCGCGGCTGTTTGTCGGCGGCGCGCATACGCTGGCGCTGATGCGCTTCGAGGATGTCGACGACACCGAGCTCAAGGTCTTCATCGACCAGATGGTCGGCGGCGTGCTGCGCGTGCTGCCGCCGCCACGCTGAGCCCGCAACAATTCTCCCCCAAAAACATTGGTGCAGGGCCAAGGCCCTGCCCGCCGGAGGCTCTGCTACCGCACCTTGCGGAAACAGTCGCGGATCTCACCGACGTACAACACCGGCTGTTCCCATGCCGCGAAATGCCCGCCCTTGGGCATTTCGTTCCAGTGGATGATGTTCGACATGTGGCGTTCGCCCCAGCGCCGCGACGAGCGGAAGATTTCCTTGGGGTAGATGCTCACCCCCACCGGCAGGTCGAGCTGCTGCGAGCCGAAGCTGCCGAAGCTTTCCCAGTACAGCCGCCCCGATGAGGCACCGGTGGCGGGCAGCCAGTACAGCATGATGTTGTCGAGCATTTCGTCCATGGTCAGCGCGTCTTCGGGGTTGCCCTGGTTGTCGGTCCACGCCCACATTTTTTCGTAAATCCATGCGGCCTGGCCAGCGGGCGAATCGACCAGCGCGTAGCCGAGCGTCTGCGGCCGCGTGCCCTGCTGCTTCGAATAGCCCGAGTCCCACTCCTGATAATGCTGGAGACCGGCGACGGCGCTGGCCTCCATCGGGGTCAGGTCGGCCATGTCTTCGGGGCCGGGGAAAATCAGCGGCATGTTGACGTGGATTGCCGCGCACGCCGGCGGCTTGATGACGCCGATTGCGGTGGTGACCGCGGCGCCCCAGTCGCCGCCTTGGGCCACCCAGCGCGTGTAGCCCAGCCGTTCCATCAGCTTGATCCAGCTCATCGCGATGTGCGGCACCCCCCAGCCGGTTTGCGTCGGTTTGCCCGAAAAGCCGAAGCCCGGCAGCGACGGCATGACGACGTGGAACGCGTCTTCGGCCTTGCCGCCGTGCGCGGTCGGGTCGGTCAGCGGGCCGATGACTTTCATGAACTCGATCACCGACCCCGGCCAGCCGTGCGTGACGATCAGCGGCATGGCATTCGGGTGCTTTGAACGCACGTGGAGGAAGTGGATGTCGAGGCCGTCGATGTTGGTCTTGAACTGGCCGAGCGCGTTGAGCCGGGCCTCGCAGGCGCGCCAGTCGTAGCGGGTGCGCCAATGCTCGATCAGCGCCTGAACCTTCGCCAGCGGTGCGCCCTGCGTCCAATCGGCCACGGTTTCCTTTTCGGGCCAGCGCGTCGCCGCCAGCCGCGCCGCAAGGTCATCGAGCTGCGCCTGGGGGACGTTGAGCGTGAACGGCGTGACGGTATCGGACATGGTGGCTTTCCCCGGACGTGATGCGCCGCCATTATGACCAAGGCGGGCGGCTTGTATAGGGTGCGGTGCGGCAAAATGGGGACGATGGCGGTGGCCGAAACGCAGCCTGAAATCGACGTGGTGGAGGCGCTGGCGACGGCGCTCGCGGCACGTCGCGCTGCGGGGCGGGCGCAGTTGATCGGCATCGCCGGGCCGCAGGGTAGCGGCAAGTCGACGCTCGCGGCGGCGCTGGCGACGCGGTTGCAAGGCTTCGGGTTGCGCGTCGCAGTGCTCGGGCTCGATGACCTGTATCTGCCCAAGGCGGCACGCGCGGCGCTGGCGGCAGAAGTTCACCCGCTGCTGGCAACGCGCGGCGTGCCCGGCACGCATGACGTGGCGCTGGGGCACACGCTGATCAACGCGCTGCTGCACGGCGACGCGCCCGTTGCGCTGCCGGTGTTCGACAAGAGCTGTGATGACCGTGCGGTGGAACCGCGGATTGTCGACGCGCCGGTCGATGTGCTGCTGTTCGAAGGCTGGTGCATCGGCGCGCGGCCGCAAAGCGCTGCGGCACTGGCGCGGCCGGTCAACACTCTCGAAGCGCAAGCCGACCCGCACGGCATCTGGCGGCGCTGGGTCAACGCGCGGCTGGTCGCCGACTATACGCCGCTGTTCGCGCAAGCCGATGCGCTGGTCTGGCTGCAAACGCCGGCCTATGCGACCGCGCTAGCATGGCGCCAGCAACAGGAAGCCGAACTGCGCGCCACCACCAGCCGCGGCATGAGCGTGGCGGCAGTCGCCGACTTCATGGCGCACTACGAACGCCTGTCACGCGCGATGCGCCGCTCGCTGCCGCGCCGCGCCGACTATGTGGTGACCATCGACCGCGCGCACCGGCTGACAGGGTTGAAGACCAAGGGCCTCCAGCGGGCAGGCCTCGGGCCTGCACCATAGGTTTGGGTCAGTGCCACCGGAACCAACGTCGGCGCATGTGGCGCGCCCCCAAATTATTGGTGCAGGCCTGAG
>CALMPZ010000071.1 GCA_937871645.1 uncultured Polymorphobacter sp. | reverse complement strand
CGGACGGCGATGCCGGTCATCGCCGACACGATCGCGGTGACCATGCCGACACCTGCCGACGGGCCGTCCTTGGGCGTCGCGCCTTCGGGAACATGGACGTGGATGTCCTTCTTCTCGAACAGGTTGGGCTTGATGCCGTAGTGCACGCTGCGCGCCTTGATGAACGACAGTGCGGCCGAAATCGATTCGGTCATCACGTCGCCGAGCTTGCCAGTGGTCTTGATCAGACCCTTGCCCGGTGCGGTCACGGCTTCGATCGTCAGCAATTCGCCGCCGACTTCGGTCCACGCCAGCCCGGTGACGGCGCCGACCTGGTCTTCGACTTCGCCAACGCCGTAGCGGTACTTCCGCACGCCGGCGAAGTCCGACAGATTGTCGGGCGTAATGGTGACGGTCTTGTCCTTGCCTTCAAGGATGCGACGCAGCGACTTGCGCGCCAGCTTCGCCAGCTCGCGTTCGAGCGTGCGGACGCCGGCTTCGCGCGTGTAGAAGCGGATCAGGTCCCGCAAACCGTCATCGGTCAGCGTGAACTCGCCCTTCTTCAAGCCGTGCGCTTCGACGACCTTGGTCAGCAGGTGGCGCTTGGCGATTTCGACCTTCTCGTCCTCGGTATAACCCGACAGATGGATGATCTCCATGCGGTCGAGCAGCGGCTGCGGCATGTTGAGCGAGTTCGCGGTGGTCACGAACATCACGTCCGACAGATCGAAATCGACTTCGAGATAGTGGTCGTTGAACGCCTTGTTCTGTTCGGGATCGAGCACTTCGAGCAGCGCGGACGACGGATCGCCGCGGAAATCCTGACCGAGCTTGTCGATTTCATCGAGCAGGAACAGCGGGTTCGAGCTGCCGACCTTCTTGAGATTCTGCAGCACCTTGCCGGGCATCGAGCCGATGTAAGTGCGGCGGTGGCCGCGGATTTCGGCCTCGTCGCGCATGCCGCCCAATGACTGGCGGATGAACTCGCGCCCCGTCGCCTTGGCAATCGAGCGGCCCAGAGAGGTCTTGCCGACGCCGGGCGGACCGACGAGGCACAGGATCGGACCCTTGAGCTTCTGCGAACGCACCTGCACGCCGAGATATTCGATGATGCGGTCCTTGACCTTGTCGAGGCCGTAGTGGTCATCATCAAGGATCTTCTGCGCGGCGACGATATCGCGCTTGATCTTGGTCTTCTTGCCCCAGGGCAGCGCCAGGATCGTGTCGATATAGTTGCGCACGACGGTGGCTTCGGCCGACATCGGCGACATCGCCTTGAGCTTCTTGAGCTCGCCGATGACCTTTTCGCGGGCTTCCTTCGACAGCTTGGTGCGGGCGATCTTCTCTTCGATTTCGGCGGTTTCGTCCTTGCCGTCCTCGCCCTCGCCGAGCTCGCGCTGGATCGCCTTCATCTGCTCGTTGAGGTAATATTCGCGCTGGGTCTTTTCCATCTGGCGCTTGACGCGGCCACGGATCTTCTTCTCGACCTGCAGGACGCCCATTTCGCCTTCCATCAGCCCGAACACCATTTCGAGGCGCTTGGCGACGTCGACTTCGGCGAGCAACGCCTGCTTGTCGGCAATCTTCAGGCTGAGGTTGGCAGCGACCGTATCGACAAAGCGGCCGGCCTCCTCGATCGTGCCGATCTGCACGGCGATTTCGGGCGCAGTCTTCTTGTTGAGCTTGACGTACGCCTCGAACTGCTTGGCGACCGAGCGCATCAGCCCGGTAATCAGCGTCGCGTCAGCCGCGGGTTCTTCAACCGTCGCCACCTTGGCGCGCAGGAATTCGCCTTGCGTATCAAGGCTTTCGAGGCGGCCGCGCATCGTGCCTTCGACCAGCACCTTGACCGTGCCATCGGGCAGCTTGAGCAACTGCAGCACCGTCGCGACGGTGCCGAGGTCATACAGGTCGTCGGCGCCGGGATCTTCGTCTGCGGGGATTTTCTGGCTGAGCAGGAACACCGTCTTGTCGCCCTGCATCACCGCTTCGAGCGCCTTCACCGACTTCTCGCGGCCGACGAACAGCGGCACGATCATCTGCGGGAACACGACGATGTCACGCAGCGGCAGAACCGGCAGCGCACCCATTTCAATGTTGGTTTCGGTCATTTTCACTCCACTGGCGGTGGGAACTTCCGCCTTACGGTGCCGATATGGGGACGCGCTGCAATTCCATCAACTCGGGCGCTGCTGATTCTTCACGACTGAGTCACGGCACCGCGCCCGCGAAGCTAACACCGCCCTCGTTCAGGGGGAAGCCGCGATGACCACGCCTGCGGTAATCAGTGCGTCAATGTCGGCTGGCGACCGGCCTAGCTGCTGCAAAATCGCGCGGCTGTGCTCGCCCAGCCCGGGCGCCGGACGCGGCGCGTGCGACGGCGTCGCCGAAAATCGTGCCGGTGCAATCGGCGACCGCACGCGGCCGAGCGCGCCGTGATCGATTTCGGCGATGCTGCGATTGTGCCGCACCTGTGGGTCATCGCCGACATTGGCGCGCGTGTTGACCCGCCCACCGACCGCACCGGTCGCGATGAACGCCGCCATCAGCGTATCGACATCGCGCGACGCGATTTCGGTCGCGACCGCCGGCAGCCAGTCGTCACGGTACAAGGCGCGACCGGCAGCGCGGGTGAAGCGCGGGTCTGCGGCAAGGTCGGGGCGTTCAATTGCGGCACAAAGTGCGACGAATTCGGCGTCCTGCAGCACCCCAATGGCGACTTGCCCGTCGCGCGCCGGCCACAGGCGCGCCAGGTCGCTATAGTTGGGCAGCGGCGCCGGCGGGTCATCGAGGAAGCTGTGGTTGTACATCGCTTCGGGCCAGTTGAAGGCAATCGCCGCATCGAGCATCGACACCGCGACTTGCTGCGCGACGCCGGTGCGTTCGCGCGCGAACAGGGCCGCTGTGATGGCCTGCGCTGCCGTCAACGCGGTCAGCTTGTCGGCCATCAGCGACGCCACCAGCGACGGATGACCGGCGGCATCGAGCTGCGTCGCGGCAATCCCGGACACCGCCTGCACCGCCGGATCATAGACACGGATGTTGCGGTACGGCCCGTCGGGCCCGAAGCCGCTGACCGACGCATAGATCAGCCGCGGGTTGATCTCGGCGCAGCGTGCCGCACCGTAGCCCAACCGCTCCATCGCACCGGGGCGGAAGTTTTCAATCAGCACATCGGCCCAGCCGATCAGCGCCGTGACAATCGCCGCCGATTCGGGCTTCTTGAGGTCGAGTGCCAGCCCGCGCTTGCCGCGGTTGACGGTGATATAGGTCGCCGACATGTTGCCCTTGCCCGGCCCGAACGCGCGCACCGGGTCACCGCTCGGCGCTTCGAGCTTGATGACATCGGCACCCTGGTCGGCGAGGATGCACGCGGCCATCGGCCCGGAGACGATCTGGCTGAAATCGAGCAACTTGATGCCCGTCATCGCGCCGGCCATGGCGGTGGCTCCTTACTTGGAAATGTCGCGGTCTTTGGTCTCGGGCAGCCAGAACAACGTGACGGCAAACGCCGCCAGCACGACAATCCATGTGTACCACAGCCCACCGAAGGCGTTGCCCGATTTGGCGACGATATACAGCGAGATCAGCGGCAGGAAGCCGCCGAAATAGCCGGTACCGATGTGATACGGCAGCGACATCGAGGTGTAGCGGATGCGCGCCGGAAACAGCTCGACCATGATCGCCGCGACCGGACCGTAGGTTGCCGCCGACAGAAGCCCGAGCAGGGCAATCGCCGCGATAATCAGCAGGTTGTTGCGGGGGCCCGGATTCTCCTTGGTCGGATAGCCCGCCGCCGCCAGTGCAACATCAATGGCGGCCTTGTCGAAACCCTGCAGCGTCGTCGTGCCGATGGTGATGCGCAGCGCGCCGCCGTCATCTATCGCGCCGGTATGGCCAATGCCGCGCCCCGACAGATATTGCAGCGCCTGGCCGCATTCGGACGACTGCTTCGATGCGAACGGATTGAAACTGCAGTCGCTGCCGCTGATCGACACCGGTGACGCGGCCGCTGCCGCCATCAACTGCGGGTTGGCGGCCTTCGCCAACAAGTGGAACGCCGGGAACAGCAGCAGCAAGGTCACCGCATAGCCGATCAGCATCACCGGCTTGCGGCCGTATTTGTCCGACACATGGCCGAACACCACGAACAGCGGCGCCACGATCAGCATCGACACGCCGACAAGCAGCTTGGCATCGGTTTCATCGACCAGCGCAGTGCTCTGCAGGAAGTACAGCGTCTGGAACTGCGCGGTGTACCAGATGACCGTCAGCCCGGCCGCCACCGCAATCATCGCGACAATCATCGTCTTCAGATTGCCCGGCGCCGAAAACGCCTCGCGCAGCGGCGCGGCGCTGGTGGTGCCGGCCTCCTTCATCGCCGCGAACACCGGGCTCTCGCTGAGCTTGAGGCGGATATACAGCGAGATCGCCAGCAACAGGATCGACACCAGGAACGGGATGCGCCAGCCCCAGTCATCGAACGCTTCCTTGCCGACGCTGAACACGGTGAGCAGCACGACGACAAGCGACAGCAGGAAGCCGCCGACCACCGACGCCTGGATAAAGCCGGTGAAGAAGCCGCGCTTGCCCGGGGGTGCATGCTCGGCAACGTAGATCGCTGCGCCGCCATATTCACCGCCGAGCGCCAACCCTTGCAGCAGTCGCAGCCCGACGAGCAGTATCGGTGCCCAGATGCCGACCTGCGCGTATGTCGGCAGCACCCCGACGAGCGCGGTGGCCAGCCCCATCAAGGTAATCGTCGCCAGGAACGTGTATTTGCGCCCGATGCGGTCACCGAGCACGCCGAACACCATCGCGCCGATCGGCCGCACGCCGAAACCGGCGCCAAACGTCGCAAGGCTGAGCAGCAGGCCGGCTGTGGGGTTTTCGCTGGGGAAGAACATGCGCCCGAGCAGTGCCGCAAGCGTGCCGTAGACGAAGAAATCATACCATTCGAACACGGTACCGAGCGACGAGGCGACAATCACCAGCCGGTCGCGCTTGGGGTCGAGCGTCAGCCCCGCATCATTGGTCGCACCGCTATCCGAACTTGCCACGCTGGCCCCCTGTAACGCATCGGGCTTTGCACCCTGTAGCCTTGCTCATAGGGGGCGATGGCGTTTGGCGGCAAGTAGCTTCGCGTCCATTTCATTCGTCATCCCGGCGAACGCCGGGACCCAGTTGGCTTTCGCATATCCTGCCGGTGCGCTTGCTGCAGCAACTGGGTCCCGGTGTTCGCCGGGATGACGCACGAAAGTAAAGCCGCGAACGCCCGCTGCTACCCGGCCACCACTTGCGGATAGATCGCCGCAGCACGTGCTTCGAAGCTCGCCACCATCTTGCGCAGCGCATCGCCGAAGAACATGCCAGCAATCTTTTCGAACATCTTGGTCTTGAACTCGAACTCGACGGCGAAGTCGATTTCGCAGCCCCCCGGCACGTCGCGGAAGTGCCAGTCGTTGTGGAGGTATTTGAGCGGCCCGTCGAGGTAATCGACATGGACGTGGCGCGCGCGGTCGAGCGTCACGCGGCTGGTGAAATGTTCGCGGATCGCCTTGAAGCCGACGACCATGTCGGCGGTGATCACCTTGTGCGCCGCCGGATCGACGGGCTCGGGATGCGTCCCCGCCCATAAATGCCCCGGGTGC
>CALMPZ010000070.1 GCA_937871645.1 uncultured Polymorphobacter sp. | reverse complement strand
GAAGGCGGGATTGCCCGTCGCGGCGCCGGCAAGTGCGGCATCAGTCAGTGTCCGGATCGTCGCGAGCCGCTGCAGGGGATCAGCGACGGCCTGCGTGCCGTGCCCCATCTCCTGCCCGTCGGCGAGGTCGTCGGCGGCGCGGCACCATGCGTAGAGCAGCCATGCCCGTTCGCGCGTCGCGGTGAACTTCACCGCCTTTTCGCGCTGCTCGGTATAGTTGAGCTCCCATTGGTCGCGCGCCAGGAACACCGGTGCACCGTCGCGGTCTTCGGCGATGGCGCCGCGGTTGGTGTCGATGAAGGTCTTGAGCGCGGCGGGGTCTTCGGCGGAGATCCAGCGCGCGGTATCGAACGGCGACGGCTCGAACCCGGCGGCGACGTTATATTCGGCGCCCAGCCGCGAAATCAGCACCTCGAGCTGCAACTGCCCAACGACGCCGACGATCCACTGCGAGCCGATCATCGGGCGGAACAGCTGCGTCACGCCCTCCTCCGCCATGTCGGTCAGCGCGGTACGCAGCTGCTTCGACTTGGTCGGGTCGCCGAGTTTGACGCGGCGCAGGATTTCGGGGGCGAAGTTGGGGATGCCGGTGAAGGTGATGTCGGCCGCGCCTTCGACGAGGCTGTCACCAACGCGCAAAACGCCGTGGTTGGGGATGCCGATGATATCGCCCGGATATGCCTCGTCGGCGATTTCACGGTCCTGCGCGAAGAAGAAGATCGGCGAGTTGATCGCGATGACCTTGCCGGTCGCGACCTGGCGCAGCTTCATGCCGCGCCGGAAGCGACCCGACGCGATGCGCATGAATGCGATGCGGTCGCGGTGCTGCGGGTTCATGTTGGCCTGCACCTTGAAGATGAAGCCGCTGACCAGCGGTGCATCGGGCGACACGGCTTCGGGCAGCGCCGGCTGCGGACGTGGTGCGGGGGCGTATTCGGCGAGCGCGTCGATCAGCGCCTCGACGCCGAAATCCTTGAGCGCCGAGCCGAACAGCACCGGCGTCAGTTGCCCGGCGCGGTAGAGTTCGGGATCGAATTCGGAGTAGCCGCCGAGCGCCAGTTCTGCCTGCTCCTGTAGATGCGCCAGCTCGTCGGCGGGGACGTAGTCGGCGAGCCGGGGGTCATCGAGCCCGGTCATCTGGATCGTCGCACCGGCGCTGCGGCTGTCGCTGCCGTCGGGCGCGGTGAAGCGCGACTTGCGCAAGTCCCACAACCCGCGGAACTGGCCACCCTGGCCGACCGGCCAGTTGAGCGGCGCGACATCGAGCGCCAGCATGTCGGCGATTTCATCGATCAGCGCGAACGGGTCGCGGCCTTCGCGGTCGACCTTGTTAATGAAGGTGATGATCGGCACGTCGCGCAAACGGCAGACTTCGAACAGCTTGCGCGTCTGCGCTTCGATGCCCTTGGCGGCGTCGATGACCATGACGGCGCTGTCGACGGCGGTCAGCGTGCGGTAGGTATCCTCGCTGAAATCCTCATGGCCCGGCGTGTCGAGCAGGTTGAAGGTGATGCCGTTCCGTTCGAAGGTCATCACCGAGCTGGTCACCGAAATGCCGCGCTGCTGTTCGATCTTCATCCAGTCCGATTTGGCGCGGCGGTTCTGGCCGCGCGCACGGACTTCGCCGGCGAGATGGATGGCGCCACCGAACAGCAGCAGCTTTTCGGTGAGCGTGGTTTTACCGGCGTCGGGATGCGAGATGATCGCAAACGTCCGGCGCGGGTTGATGGAACTGGGATTGGCGGTCGACATAGGCGTTGGGCCTCTCGCACGAACGCGCGTTTCAGGCAATCTCGGGTTGGCGTGGCGGTGCGGCTACTCGCCGAAATCGACGATCTGGTTGTTGAGCGGCAGGCGGCCCGCCTGTGGACCCGCCAGCGCCTTGGCGTCGATCACGGCAGATGCGCCCTTGTCGAACACCGCGTCGGCGCTGGCACCGTCCATCACGCCCTGGCCGGTGAAGCGCGTGAACACATACGGTAGCCCGTTGGCATCGAGCGGCGACGGGCCGTCCATGACGTGGAAGTGCAGGTGCGGTGCGTCGGTGTTGCCGGTGTTGCCGAGCAGCGCGATGACGTCGCCGGTCCTGACCTTATCGCCCAGCTTGACGCGCAGGCTGCCGGGCTGGAGGTGCGCGAAGAACGCGAAGTTGCCGCCGCCGATGTCGATGACCAGCATATTGCCGCCGATGTTTTCGGTGGTGACGCCTTTGGCGTCGGCGCCCGGCACCTGTTCGACGGCGCTGGTGTAAAGGTTGACCACGGTGCCGTCGGCGACCGCATACACCGGCGCGCCGAAATAGGCGTAGCTGGCGAGCTGGTCGATCTTGCCGGTGTAGAGCCGGTGCCTGGCGTCGAGTTGCACCCAATCGATGGCGAAGCGTTCGGGGACGCGCAGCGTGCCGTTCACCGCCATCACAGCGCCGCGGTGCGAGGTCTTGGCGTCGCAGCAGCCGTTGACCGCGACCCAGTTTGCCCCGCGCAGCGGCGGCGCAATGACCACCGCGGGCTTGCCCGGCACGGCGGTCGCGCCGCTGAAGGTGATCGTCGCGGGCACCGGCTCGATCTTGGGGAACGGCGCCGGCTTGCCGTCGGCGCCGGCGATCTGGCGGGTCAGCGTGACGCGTGCGGTGACGCTGGCGGGCGCTGCGCCGGCGAACGCGGCGTCGAGGAAAATGATCGCAGTGCCGCCGGGCGCGATGGTGGTGTCCGCGCCGCTGTAGAGCGTCGCCATCGCCGCGAGTGCCGGGCCGCTGAGGCTGGAGACGACGCTGCCCGCCGGATCGACCAGCTCGACACGGTCGAGCGTCAGGAACAGCTTGCTGGCGTTGCTCGCCACCAGTTCATAGGCGAGGTGCGTGCGGCCGTCGCTGCCCGCCACCGGATTGGGTATCGAAATCGGCCGCAGCGCCAGCGAACTCAGCACTTCGTCGGCCTTGAGCGACTGCGCTGCCAGCGGCATCGCGGCCATAGACAGCAGCAGCGCCGCAGCGGTTGTGATCCAGGTTTTGGCCATGTCCGGTGTCCCCCTTGCGCCTGCCCGCACAGTCTAGCGGCACTGCCAACGAGCGCAATGCGACGGACGCTGTACCGGATGCGTTAAAACGACTTTGCAGCGACTCAGGAATTTGTTATGGTCGTCGTATTAGGTGGGTGAGCGAGATTCAAATGCAGAGTCAAAGCTTTGTTACGGGTTGCTGGCGCAGCATGCTAATTGCCGCGACGGTGCTGACGGCAGCCGCCACACCGGTCGCCGCCAAGAGCTTGTACGCCGAGCCCAAGTACGCCGCGATCCTGCTCGATGCCGGGTCGGGCGAGGTGCTCTATTCGCGTCAGGCCGATGCGCCGCGGCTGCCCGCATCGATCACCAAGGTGCTGACGCTCTACATCGCCTTCGAAGAGATTTCGAAGGGCCGCATGACGCTGGACGAAAATATCGTCATCTCGCGCTTCGCGGCCGGCCAGGCGCCGTCGAAGCTCGGGCTCCGGCAGGGTTCGACGATCAAGGTCAGCGACGCGATCAACGTCATCGCCACCAAGTCGGCGAACGACATCGCCGTGGCGCTTGCCGAACATATCTCGGGCTCCGAAATCGCCTTCGCGTCGCGCATGACCACGACAGCGCGGCGGCTCGGCATGAAGTCGAGCACCTTCGTCAACGCCTCGGGCCTGCCCGACAGCCGCCAGCTGACCACGGCGCGCGACATTGCCACGCTGAGCCGCGCCATGCTGCGCGACTACCGGCAGTTCTATCCGGTGTTTTCAAAGGCCTCGATCGACTACAAGGGCCAGGAAATCAAAAGCCATAACCATCTGCTGACGACCATGCCCGGCGTTGACGGCATCAAGACCGGCTATACCGCTGCCGCCGGTTTCACGCTCGCCGCCAGCGCGACGCGCAACGGCAAGCGGCTGATCGCCGTCGTGCTCGGCGGGCCGAGCCGAATGGCGCGCGACGCCAACGTGTCCGAACTGCTCGATACCGGCTTTTATGTGATGGAACGCCGCAAGTTCGGCCAGCGCGTCACCGTCGCGATGAACCTCGCCGAGCCCGAAGACCTGTCCGACGGCGCGCTCGAAACGCTCGTCGAGCAGGGTTCGGGCGACGAGGGTGTCCTGGTCAGCGCACTGCCGCCGGTGCAGGCGCCGCCGCCGCTGCTGGCGCGCCAACAGACCAAGAAATCGCGCGCCGACTGAGCCCGCGCGTGCAGCGCCGCCGGATTTCGTCGGGCTCGACGTTCGAAGCAACCATCGGCTATTCACGCGCCGTCGTCGTGCCTGACGCCGGCGGCGACTGGATCTTCGTTTCAGGCACCACCGGCTACGACTATAGCGTGATGAAACTCGCCGACGGCGTCGTTGCGCAATGCGAAACCGCCCTCGCCAATATCGCCAAGGCGCTCGCCGACGCCGGCAGCAGCCTCGATGACGTCGTCCGCGTCCGCTACATCCTGCCCGACGGCGCCGATTTCGAAGCCTGCTGGCCGGTGCTGCGCGCCGCGTTCGGCACAGCGCTGCCGGCGGCGACAATGATCATCGCGCAGTTGATGGACCCGGCGATGAAGATCGAGATCGAGGTGACGGCGCGGAAGCAGGCAGGCTAGGGGGTTGCCATGAAGCACCCAAGCCGCCACCTAAGCCATCATGCCCGTCGCCTCCCCCTGTAACAACGTCTGCACCATCGACCGGCGTAGCGGCTGGTGTGAAGGTTGCGCACGCACGGTCAACGAAATCACGCGCTGGCCGCTGGCGAGCGAGGCCGAGCGCGTCGCGATAGTCGCGGCGCTGCCCGAGCGGCGCGCCATACTTGAAACACGCAAACGCTGGTGGCGACGATGAAACTTTCGGTACTCGACCAGACGCCGATCCCCGACGGCAGTACCGGTGCGCAGGCACTCGCCAACAGCATCGACCTCGCGCAGCACTGCGAGGCGCTGGGCTATCACCGTTACTGGGTCGCCGAACACCATGCCTCGGCGGCGCTTGCCGGTGCGGCGCCCGAAGTGCTGATCGCGGCGCTGGGGGCGGCGACGTCGCATATCCGGCTCGGGTCGGGCGGCATCATGTTGCCGCACTACAGCCCGTTCAAGATTGCCGAAGTGTTCAGCCTGCTCAGCGCGCTGTATCCGGGGCGCATCGACCTCGGGCTCGGCCGCGCGCCGGGCAGCGACCAGCGCACCGCAGTGGCATTGCAGCGCGACCGGCGCCAGCATGCGCCGAATGACTTCCCCAACCAGCTGGCGGAACTGCGCGGCTATCTCGATGACAATCTGCCCGAAGGCCATCCGTTTGCACCGCTGGCGGCGACCTTGCCCGGCGGCAGCGATAAGCCCGAATTGTGGATGCTCGGCTCCTCGCCCGACAGCGCCGCCTGGGCGGCCGAATTCGGGCTGCCGTATTGCTTCGCCGATTTCATCGCCGGGTTCGGCGCGGCCAACACGCGCAACTACCGCGCCGGGTTCAAGCCGTCGGATGCGCTCGCTGAACCCAACACGATGGTGGCGCTGTGGACGGTATGCGCCGAAACCGACGCCGAGGCCGAGCGGTTGTCGCTGAGTTCGCGGATGATGCTGGCGCACTTGTTGATGGGCAAGTCGATCGCGGTGCCGTCCCCCGAAACCGCCGCCGCGTGGCTGGCCGAGCACCCTGAAATGGCGCAGGCACGCGCCGGCAGGCGGGTCATCGCCGGATCGCCCGCCACGGTGCGCGCCGGTATCGAGGCCGCCGCCGTCGAATACGGCGCCGACGAGGTCATGCTGGTCAACATCCTGTATGACCATCAGGCACGCCGCCGCAGTTATGCACTGGTCGCCGAAGCATTTGCATTGGCAGCACTGGCGGCTTGACAGCAACACCACGCCCGACCTTTAAGGCGCGGGTGACGCAGCCAGGAAACCGCCCCGTGCCAGCACAAAAGCCGATCCGGCTCCTCGCAATCGCTTCGGGCGGTGGACATTGGGTACAGCTGTTGCGCATGCGCTCCGCCTGGGATGACTGCGATGTCACCTACGCCAGCGTCCATGCCAGCTCGGCCGATGACGTGCCGGGGAAGCGCTATGTCAATTTTGTCGACGTGTCGCGGCGGTCGCTGTGGCGCGTGCCGATCGTTGTCGCGCAGATGCTGTGGCTGGTGCTGCGCGTGCGGCCACAAGTCATCGTCACCACCGGCGCGATGCCGCCGCTGCTGGCGCTGGTGCTCGGCCGGCTGATCGGCGCGCGGACGCTGTGGATCGACAGCATCGCCAACAGCGAGCGGCTGTCGGGGTCGGGCGAGATCGCGCGGCGCTTCGCGCATCAGGTGATCACGCAATGGCCCGGCCTGTCGCACGGTGAAGACCCGGCCTATTGGGGTAGCGTGCTGTGATTTTCGTTTCGGTCGGATCAATGCTGCCGTTCGAACGGCTGGTACAGGCCATGGACAATTGGGCGGCGGCGCATCCCGACGTGCCGGTAACCATCCAGTACGGCAGTGGCGTCTATAAACCGCGCCACGCACAGGGCTTCGTCATGACGACGGCGGCACAGTACCGCCAGCTCGTCGCCGAAGCGCAATTGTTCGTGGCGCACGCCGGCATGGGGTCGATCATCACCGCGATCGAGGCCGGCAAGCCGTTGCTGATGCTGGCGCGGTTGCAGGCGCTCGGCGAGCACAATACCGACCATCAGGTGTGGACGAGCCAGAGCATCGGCAGCCGCCCCGGGCTGTATGTCGCCACCGACGAGCATGACCTGGTCGCGACAATCGACCGTCTGCTCGCCAGCGGTGCGGCGGTACCGGCGCCGATTTCGCCGACGGCGTCGCCCGAACTGATCGGTAACATCCGCAAGTTTATCGCGGGTTCGAGGAAGCACTAATGTCGCTCGTTGAGATCAAGTCCACGCACAATCCGTTCCGCTACACGCTGGCGGTCGAGCCGCGCATCAGCGTCGGCCCGCCGGGCAAGCAGTTCCTGTTCGGTGGCGCCGGCATGGCCGCCGCGGTCGCCGCGCTTGAAGCGACGACGCAGCGCCCGACGATCTGGGCGACGGCGCAGTATCTGAGCTATGCGCGCCCACCGTCGGTGATGGACCTTGACGTGCTGGTGCCGGTGTCGGGCAAGCACACCAGCCAGGCGCGCGTCATCGCGCATGTCGCCGACGCCGAAATCCTGACGGTCAACGCCGCGCTCGGCAGCCGGCCGGGCGATGTTTCGGAGCAATGGGCCGTCGCCCCCAACGTGCCGGCGCCCGAAGATTGCCCGGTGCGCGAACACAGCTGGGCGCGCGACGGCGAAGACATCCACATGCTGTTCGACGAACGCGCCATCAAGGGCCGCTTCGGCAAGCAGCGTGAAGGCGGCGCCAGCGACGATGGCCATTGCCTGCTGTGGGTGCGCCCGCGCGACCCCGCAACGCCGATCGACCGCGTCACGCTGGCGGTCATCGCCGACTTCCTGCCGTCAGGCATCGGCAGCGCGCTCGGCCGCATGGCCGGCGGCAACAGCCTCGACAATACGCTGCGCATCCGCGGGCTTGTCGAAACCGACTGGGTGCTGTGCGACATCCGAATCCACGCCGCGCATGCCGGGTTCGTGCATGGCCGGATGCACCTGTTCGCGCGCGACGGGACGCTGATGGCGACGGCGAGCCAGTCGATGATTTTGCGGATTCACGACTAAGGGCTTGCCGCGCGGGCAGGCCTGAGGCCTGCACCCTATTGTTTGGCGCTCTTCAAATGGGTGCAGGCCTCTGGCCTGCCCGCCGGAGGCTCTTCGCTTGACTCGCTGAATTTGATATGACACTCTGAGTGTCATAACTATACCCCAGGGAGCGATGATGAAGATTCTGCGGACGCCCGACGAACGTTTTGCCGGCCTGACCGACTGGCCGTTCGAGCCGCGCTACATGGTGCTGCCGGGCACCGAGCTGCGGCTGCACTATGTCGATGAGGGCCCGAGGGATGCCGCGCCGATCCTGTTGCTCCACGGCGAGCCGAGCTGGGCGTATCTGTACCGCAAGATCATCCCGCTGCTGGTGACGAAGGGCCACCGCGTGCTGGCGCCAGATCTGATCGGCTTCGGCCGTTCGGACAAGCCAGCGGCGCGCACCGACTATACCTTTGAACGCCATGTCGGCTGGCTCGACAGCTGGTTCATGGGGCTTGATCTCAAGAACGTGACGCTGTTTTGCCAGGACTGGGGCGGGTTGATCGGGCTGCGCTTGGTCGCGGCACACCCCGACCGTTTCAAGGCTGTGTGCGCGGGCAATACCGGGCTGCCGGTCGGTACCGGGATGTCCGACGGCTTCAAGACGTGGCTGCATCTCAGCCAGACGATTCCCGAAATGCCGATTGGCGGCCTGCTCAACATGGGCAGCAGCCGCGAGCTGACGCCGGCCGAAATCGCCGCCTATGACGCGCCGTTCCCCGACGAAAGCTACAAGGAGGGCGCGCGCCAGTTCCCGACTTTGGTGCCGGTCACCCCCGAGCATGGCTCGGTCGCCGAGAACATCGCGGCGTGGGCAGTGCTCGAAAAGTTCGACAAGCCGTTCATGACCGCGTTCAGCGACAACGACCCGGTGACCAAGGGCGGCGAGGCCATCTTCAAGGCGCGCATCCCCGGCACCAGGGGCCAGCCGCACGTCATTCTGTCGGGTGGTCATTTCCTGCAGGAAGACAGCCCGGCCGAGATCGCGGCATTGCTCGATACGCTGGCGCGCTAGGCTGCAACTTGACGGCGCTGACGGCGCAGCGCGGTGCCGATCATGCCGAAGCCGGCGATCATCAACGCCCAGCTCGCCGGTTCGGGCACCGCCGGGCCCCAACCGGCACCGCTGAGTTCGGTGAACGAATCGGCTTCCGATACACTCGACGTGGTAACATCCCAAAGGTCATAGCCGCGATCGTCGACCCGCAGCGTGAACGCGTTCGACTGACGGAATATATTCTGAACATAACCGGCAATACCCGAGGTCGCAGCGAACGTTGTAATGCGCGGTCCGAGCGGCGCCGAGGAATCATAACAGTTGCATGGCGCGAATAGGCCTATGAAAGAAAGATCATAGTAATAATGATATGGATTGTACAGATCGACACCGACTCCCGTGACGCCTCCATTGAAATCATAATAATATGACAATTGACTCAGCGAAACAAATGGCACGCTAAATCCCGACAAAGACTGCACTTTGAGCAGATTCGTTGTTTGGCCTTGGCTGTCAGGCAGCGAATCGACTGAATATTCAAAGTTCGTCGCCACACCCCGAAGGAAACTGGCAATATAGCGGTGACCGCTGCCCGTCCATTCTACTTGCCGAACTTCGTCGGTACGCACCAACGGTGCCGCAAAGCCGATCTTGAGCGTCGCGAAGCCTGCGACATAGGCAGGCGCGCCAGTTGGCGTCGCCGAATTGCGCAACGCGGCCGAGGCTGAGCCATTGGT
Source organism: uncultured Polymorphobacter sp. (assembly GCA_937871645.1). Lineage (GTDB taxonomy): Bacteria > Pseudomonadota > Alphaproteobacteria > Sphingomonadales > Sphingomonadaceae > Polymorphobacter_A. Next base: position 1,770 of record CALMPZ010000070.1, on the reverse strand, counting down.
CAAGGTCAACGTCGCGGTCGTCGCATCATAGGCGATGCTGCCGCCGCTATGAGTCGAAACCGATGTCGTCGCTGCCATCGCCGCCGGGCTGGCCATTGCCAAACCAAGCGCAAATACTGTCGAAATATTGCCCATATGACTGCCCCCAAAATCCCAAGCTAATAATTGTCACGGGCCGTCGCGCACGTCAATCGTTGCGGCCGGGGCCGGACGCCATGCGCGCGCAGCCTGTTGCGCGCCGCCCCAAACGCTTCATCAACCGCGGGCCTACCACTCGCGCTCCGAAACGCGCTACACCTTGCGCATGACCGCAACCGACCTTGCCACGCTGCGTGCTGCCTTTGCCGGGCGGCTGCTGACCGATGCGGGCGACATGGTGGCGTTCCTGACCGATTGGCGCGGGCGCTATACCGGCAAGGCGCTGGCGGTGGCGCAGCCTGACAGCAGCGCCGATGTCGCTGCCGTGGTGCGTTGGTGCGTGGCAAATGGAGTCGCGGTGGTGCCGCAGGGCGGTAATTCGGGATTGTCGGGGGGCGCGACGCCGGACGGCAGCGGCAACGCGGTGGTGCTGTCGCTCGCGCGCCTGAACCGCGTTCGCGCGATTGACCCGGTCGGCAACACGATGACCGTCGAGGCCGGGTGCATTCTCGTTGAATTGCAGGAAGCCGCCGCAGCGGTCGACCGGCTGTTTCCGCTGAGCCTGGCGGCGGAGGCGACGTGCACGATCGGCGGCAACCTGTCGACCAACGCCGGCGGCACCGCGGTGCTGCGTTATGGCAACGCCCGCGCGCTGTGCCTGGGGCTGGAAGTCGTGACCGCCGACGGCGAAATCTGGGACGGGCTGCGGACGTTGCGCAAGGACAATACCGGCTATGCGCTGCGCGAGCTGTTCATCGGCGCCGAGGGCACGCTCGGCATCATCACCGCCGCGGTGCTCAAGCTGTTTCCGCAGCCGCGCGGGCGCGCGGTCGGTTGGGCTGCGGTCGACAGTCCGGCCGCTGCGCTCGACCTGCTGGCACAGGCGCAGGCCGGACTGGGCGACACGCTGACTGCGTTCGAGCTGGTGTCCGAGGTGGCGCTGGAGTTGGTCATCGAACATTTCCCCGGCAGTCGCGCGCCGCTGGGCGGCACATCGCCGTGGCATGTGCTGATCGAGGTTTCATCGCTCGAGTCTGCGGCGGCAGCGCAAGCGGCGCTCGAAGCGGTGCTGACCAAGGCGCTGGTCAGCGACGCGACGCTGGCGGCGAGCGAGGCGCAGGCGACCGCGTTATGGGCGTTGCGCGAGAACATCTCCGAAGCGCAGGCACGCGCCGGCAAGAACATCAAGCACGACATTGCCGTGCCGATCGCGGCGCTGCCGGCGTTCATCGCCGCCGCCTCCCGCGACCTCCACGCAGCGTTTCCCGGCATCCGGCTGGTGGTGTTCGGCCACATGGGCGACGGCAATTTGCACTTCAACGTCTCGCCGCCGGTCGGCGCAGACCATGACGCGTTCCTGCGCAATCAGGACGCGATCAACCGCATCGTCCATGATCTGGTCGCGGGTTTCGACGGGTCGATTTCGGCCGAACACGGGCTCGGCGTGCTGCGCCGCGACGAGGCGGCGCGCTACAAGTCGCCGGTCGAACTGGCGCTGATGCGGCGGGTCAAGTACGCGCTGGATCCGGCGGGGGTGATGAATCCGGGGAAAGTGATTCAGTAAGGGCCTCCGGCGGGCAGGCCTGAGGCCTGCACCCGATTGAAGCGCGCCAAACAATGGGGTGCAGGCCT
>CALMPZ010000069.1 GCA_937871645.1 uncultured Polymorphobacter sp. | reverse complement strand
CTTTGCCGCGCCCGACTTCGCTGTCGCACCCGATTTCATGGCCGATGGCGTCGCAACACCCTTGGTCGGCTTGATCGACTTGGGCTTGGTGCGCAGCGCCTTGGCTGCGGCATTGGCCTTGCGCGCCGCGACCGCCTTGTCAGTGCCGCTGAGCAGCTTCGACGCGACCGCCTTGCCGCCCGTTTTGGGCTTGCGCGTTGTCGCGGGCTTGCGGATTTTCGGTGACTTGCTCATCCACGTCCTCCATCGCGGGCGATCAGCGTCCGCAGGATACCTTCGCGGATGCCACGATCGGCAACGCGGATTGTTTCGGCTGGCCAGGCATCGAGGATGGCCTCGAGAATGGCGCAGCCCGCCACCACCAGATCGGCGCGGTCATGGCCGATGCACGGCTGCAGCGCGCGCTCGGCAGGCGACTTCGCGGCGAGATCGGCCGAAATCGCGCGCATCGATGCGCTCGTCACCATGCAGCCATCGACCAGCCGTCGGTCATAGCCCGCCAGCCCCATGTCGACGCTCGCCAGCGTGGTAATCGTGCCCGATGTGCCGAGCAGTTGCAGCGGCCCGGGGGCGACCCGTTCGACATTGGCGCGGAAGCTCGCCAGATGGTCGCTGACGCGCGCGCGCATCCGCGTGTAAGCGGCGGCGCGTTGGCTTTCAGACAAATCAGTCGGTTCGGTTTCGGTCAGCGATACGACACCCCAAGGCACGCTAGTCCAGCCCTGGATGACCGCCTCGCCGCGCGGGCCGCGGGTGACCAGGATCAGTTCGGTTGAGCCACCGCCGATATCGAAGACCAGCGCCGGCGGCCCTTCGGAATCGATCAGCGACTGGCAACCGAGCACCGCCAGCCGCGCTTCCTCGCCGGGCGAAATGACATCGAGCGCGATGCCGGTCTCGGCGAATACGCGTTCGACGAACTCGGCGCCGTTGCTGGCCCGCCTGCACGCTTCGGTGGCGACATTGCGCGTCAGCCAGACATCGCGGCGGCGCAATTTGTCGCCGCAGATGCGCAGCGCCGCGACCGCGCGGTCCATTGCCGCCGTCGACAGCGCGCCGGTCTGCAACAGCCCCTCACCCAGCCGCACGACGCGCGAAAACGCATCGACGACCATGAAATTTCCCGAACTATCCGCGCCGTAACCCGGCCGCGCGATGAGCAGCCGGCAGTTGTTGGTGCCGAGGTCGATTGCGGCATAAGCGCGGCGGCCATTCCGCGGGCTGCCGCCGACGCGAATCGCCGGCTCGGCGCGCGACGCGCCACCACTTTGCGGGGTATCGGGGTCGGGCGCACGGGTCGCACCCGGCTGCCCCTGGGCTGATTCGAACGGCATGATCTTCGCCTTGCATTCTCTGCCGCCCCGAATTTCTCGGCCGGCACTTGGGTGCAAGATAGCATCAGTTGATAGTATTTCGCAAATCGCATCCCGCAGTGCGGCAATCCTGCCGAATGGGGCATGTGCTAGGCGTTGACAGAAAATGCCCATATGGCTATCCACCGCGGCCTGCACTGCCCTGTCGTCTAAAGGTAAGACCACAGACTCTGACTCTGTTAATCGAGGTTCGAATCCTCGCGGGGCATCCAGCAGTCCGGACATTCGTCCGGCCAATCCACCAAAATCCACGTACGTTCGCGCCGAAATGCGCTATGCTGGCGCCATGCTTGCCGATGCCCAGACCCCGCCGCTCGATCCGCCGCCCGAAGCTGCCGCCGACTGGACGGTGCCGCAGAACTGGGAGCATTATGCGCCGATCGACCATGCAGTGTGGGACCGGCTCTACGCGCGGCAGACGCGCCAGCTCGCCGACCGCGCGACGCCTGAGTATCTGTCGGGGCTGACGCTTGCCGGGCTCGACCAGCCGGGCATCCCGAACTTCGAACAGTTGAGCGAGCGGCTGACCAAGCTGACCGGCTGGAGCGTCGTCGCGGTGCCGGGGCTGGTGCCTGACGATGTCTTCTACCATCATCTGTCGCAGCGCCGTTTCGTGGCGGGCAGCTTCATCCGGCGCATGGACCAGCTCGACTATCTCGAAGCCCCCGACGTGTTCCACGACGTGTTCGGCCACGTCCCGTTGCTCAGCCATCCGGTGTTCGCCGACTATATGCAGGCTTACGGCGAAGGCGGGCTGCGCAGCCTCGAATTCGGTGCGCTGCACAAGCTGGCGCGGCTCTACTGGTACACCGTCGAATTCGGGCTGATCCGGTCGGATAACGGCCTCAAGCTCTACGGCGCCGGCATCGCCTCGAGCCACGGCGAAAGCGCCTTCGCGCTCGATGACGCCTCGCCCAACCGCATCGGCTTCGATTTGCTGCGCGTCATGCGCACGCCGTACCGCATTGATGACTATCAGCAGGGCTATTTCGTCATCGACAGTTTCGAAAGCCTGTTGCGCACGACGCTCGATACCGATTTCGCGCCGCTCTATGCGCAACTCGCCGAACTGCCCGATCTCGAAATCGCGGCGCTGGCACCGGGTGACACGGTGCTGACCAAGGGCACGCAAGCCTATGCAAGGTCGCGTGCCGCGAAAAGCTGAAGCCGCCGATTTCGCCCGTTGCATCCGGCCGCGCACGCCGCTAAAGCGGGGGCCTTCCGTCGTGTGGGGCAATAGCTCAGATGGGAGAGCGCAGCAATCGCACTGCTGAGGTCGGGAGTTCGATCCTCCCTTGCTCCACCACGATTTTGCGAAACCCGGGTCGGGCATTCGCCAAGCAGATTGCCCCCATGACAGAGCCTGCGAACCTTTCGAAATCGGTGCGGCCGTTTGCACGGGGCATAGTCGCCGCCGTCTGGATGCTGCTGGCACTGACCCTGACCGGACTGGCACTGGTAACAGTCCATAGCAATGATGAAGATCAATATGTCGCGGCTACATTCCTTGCGCATAGCGACACGATGTACGCGAAATTCCTATACCTTCAGACGCCACTGCAACCCTATTTGTTTCGCCATCTCCTAGGCATTTGGCAGGGTCATGACTTTCTAATACTTAGACTATCCAATAGCGTCTGTGCCTTCATCGCATTAGTGTTCACCTATGCATGCCAGCGCAAACTCCAGGTTCCAGACCGATTGGCTCTGATTTCGGTCGTGGCCATGGCTGGTTGCGTGCTTTTTCAGTTCAGCGCATCGGTTGCGCGCAATGATGCATTGCCGGCGGCCCTGCTCACAATATCGATGTGGCTGATTGCCGACCATGCCCAACCATATCGAAATGGCCATGTCTGGCTGGCGTCAGGGCTGCTACTTGGACTTGCGGCTTGCGCCAAAATTACCTTCGCATTGCCGGGTGGGGCACTTGGGATGTGGCTGATCTGGCAAGTCATTTCCGGGCGCACAGCATGGCACATGCCATTCTCATTGGCATTGGGCGCGATGGCTGGACTCCTGCCCTTGATCTACGCCGCAATGCTGGAGCCTGACGCGGTGCTGTATGGCGTTTGGGAAGCTGCGGCGCATGACACTACGGCTTGGTACCATATGAATGGGCGCGATGATTTGCTGAGCCTGTCGCGTAGCCTGTTCATGATGCCGATCTACCTTGCCCAAGGCCCGGCGCTGGTTGCGGTCGCACTACTGGCCGTTCGTTGGCGAAAGCTACCCGCTGAATCGCAACCTTTGGTCGCCTTGCTGATCGGCGGGCTGCTTGCGGCACTGGTGCCGTCGCCGATGTGGCGCCAATATCTGCTGCCAGCACTTCCACCACTGTTTGCCTTGTTTGGCTTGGCCTTGACAAGTCTGGCCGGCACGACTCAACGAAATGTCGTTCGACTGACGCTAGGGGTTGCCCTGCTAGCGACGGCGTCCAATCTTGGCGACGGATTGCATAATTGGTGGCAAACGGGCCTGCCAAATGCACTTCGAACTACCGCAGAAGCTCATTGGATTGGCGATCAGCTGCGGGCACAAGGTTGGCGAGGCGGCCAGGTGGCGACGCTGTCGCCCAGCCTTGTGATCGACAGCGGCTTCGATCTTGATCGGCGATTTTCGACCGGCAGCAATGTGTTTCACACCGGTCACCTGCAGTCGCCCGCGCGGCTCGAAGCGCTCAATGCTGTTGGCCCGCAGACCATTTATGCGGCGCTCGACAACCGCGCGCCAATTGCCATTGTGACCGGATATGAAGGCCGTCGCGGCAATAATCGCGCCATGGCGCCCGACGCTTGGCTAGACGCTTGGGCTGAGTCACGCGGCTATGAGCGCGTGAAAAGCCCGGCAGGAGATACGATACTTTGGATAAGGGCGCGTGGGGCGGACGACGGGGTTTGAACCCGCGACCTCCGGTACCACAAACCGGCGCTCTAACCAACTGAGCTACGACCGCCACGCGCGAACGAAGCCCATAGGGGCGGCAGGGCCTTCACGTCAAGCTTGGCGGCGCAACTTGGCGTAATATCAGCCTGTCGCGACCAGCGCGCCACAGGCGATGCGCGCACCGCTGTTGCCCGTCGGGTCGGTCTTATAGTCATCGGGGCCGGCGTGCAGCACCACCGCGGCGCCGTCGGCATCGAGCAGCGGCGCGCTGCCGCCCTTCATCTGCAGGCCGGCGATGGTCGCATCGAGGCTGCCCTGCCCGTCGGTGCCGACGCTGATGTTCGGCAGGTCGCCCATATGCGGCCCGGCGGGATTGTCCTTGCCGTGCTGGTGCGTCGTCGGGTTGAAATGGCCGCCGGCAGTCTTGAAGTCCGGCCCGACGCACTGGCCGACGCTGTGCAGGTGGATGGCATAGCTGCCCGGCGCCAGCCCGCTAACCTGGGCGCGGACGCGCGTGTCGGTGCCGGTCTGCGCCAGTGTCGCGGTGCCGTGCAGCTCGCCGTTCGGGCCGAGCAGCTGCACCGTCAACGTCAGCGACGGCGGCTTGTTCGTCACGCGGTCGGGATGCGGCGTGCTGCACGCCGCCAGCAGCCCAAGTCCGGCAATCATCAAAACGCTGCGCATCCACATTCTCCAACCTGACCGGCGCCAGTGTTCACCGAAACGAACCGTGCTGCAAGTCGCATTGCGCGGGCCTGAACGGTGCCCGATCACGGCCCGCCGGCGCACTTGGCACGGTGTTTTCCGCCGCTGCACCGTGCGTCGCAAAACGCAAATTTCTTCGCATATTGCGGCATAATGTTCGCAATTCGCAAAACGCATTCAACAATCGCAATCTGCAAGTCCATCGGGATATCAGAAATACATCATTGATATTGCTATATATTTATGACCCGCCAACCGCACATCAGGAATTGGCACGCCTCATGCTTAGCGTTTTGCGGAATACTTTTTTTCCGTGAGGGCCAGATATCATGAAGACTTCATTCACATTGGCAGCGGCGTTGGTCGCCACCGTCTCCATCAACGCCATAGCTATGGCAGCGACGCCGTTGCAATCGACCGCTTCGACCACTGCAGCCCGGACGTCGACCGGCATGCAGGTCGCTACGGTTAGCAGCGGTAGCGCAACCGCCACCACGACGACCGCGCCGACCAATGCCAGCAGCGTCAACGTCGCACAGTTCGATACCGCCAACGGCATCCTGACCGGCGCGAATGTCGCCGTGAAGACTTCGGTACGCTCGGTCGCGCAGGTCACCGGTGCCGTCAACGGCAGCGGCAGCAACCGCACCGTCTCCTCGCAGGCTGCGCTTACCGGCACGATCGCCGCAGCCGGCGTCAGCTTCAGTTCGAGCGCCCTGACCGCCAGCATCACCTGCTCGGGCAGCAACTGCAGCCAGTCGGCATCGAACCAGACGGACACGACGTCGGGCACGATCGACCGCAACGCCGCAGTGCCGCTGGCCAATCTGGCGTCCTACGCCGGCACGGGCAGCGTCGCGTTCACGCGCTCGGCAACGGGCAGCACCAAGGTTACCACCGGCTCGGGCGCACGCAGCGGCGAAGCCGACGGCCTGTTCACCTTCGGCAGCTCGACGCAGTCGAACAACACCTACAGCATCGTCTATGACTATCTGAACTTCGCCAACCCGTCGTTCGACGGCACCAGCAACATCAACTACCTCGACCTCGACTTCGGCACGCTTCTGGCGGGCAGCGGTCCGGTGACGCTCAACTTCTCGCTCTTCAACATCGGCGACACCAACAGCGCCGGTGTGAACCTCGATACGATGGTGCGGTCGACCAACAACACCGACTTCACCACGACGCTGGCCAATTTCACGGACCTCGTCGGCGGCGCTTCGTCGAACTTCACGATGACGTTCCTGCCGACCGCGATCGGCCTGAACAGCGAAACCTTCACGCTCGACCTGTCGGACTATGCACCGACCGGCAGCGTCGGCACCAAGACCTATCAATTGAAGATCAACACGCTCGGCAGCGTCTATGCACCGCCGCCGGTCGAGTCGGTTCCCGAACCGCAGGTCTGGGCGATGCTGATTGTCGGCTTCGGTCTCACCGGTCTCGGCCAGCGCCGTCGCCGCGCACGGATGGCCGTCGCCGCCTGAGCGTCGACCTTTTGAAATCAAACACGGCTGGCCTTCGCAAGAGGGCCAGCCGATTTCGTTTGTCCGTGCGGCGGCGCCATTGGCGCGCGCGACAGGCGCAACGCCAGCGCGGTCAGCACCGGCGGGCCATGGTCGTTCAAATGCTGGTCGGGTGCCGCGGGGCCGCACGGCGACCGCCGGCGCGCTTCAGTTGTCGTCGTTGCCCACCAGCGCGGCAGTGATGAAGTCGCCGAAGCGCTGCGCGGCAACACCGGTGCCATCGGCACGGTGCAGCGTCACATCGAAATCGGGAAGCAGCGGCAAGCCGCTTTCGCTGCCCAGCACGCGCGTGCCGCCAGGGGCGCCGTGGCCGTTGCCGTTATCCACCGCCGACCGCGGCAGAGCCGCCACGCCAAGCCCGGCGGCAACCGCGGGCTGCAGCCCCAGCGTCGAGGTGCTCGAATAGCTGACATGCCAGACCCGGTTGTGGCCATCGAGCGTCGAGATCGCGGCATCGCGCTCGGTACTGCCATCGGGCGGCACGACCAGCGGCAACGACGATTTGCCATTGCCGTCGCGCTGATCGCGGCCGATCCACACCATCGGTTCGTGCCAGATGCGATTGGCATCGCCGTCTGCTGACGGCTTGCGACCCGGCGCGAAGGTCGACTGGGCGAACATCAGGTCGAAATCGCCGGCCTTGAACTTTGCGGCGAGCGAGGTTTCAACATCGCAAACAATTCGCAAAGACACCTGCGGATAGGCGCGGACGAAGCGCGCCGCGAGACCGTTGAGGTGCTGCGCCGAAAAATGGTCGCCGACGCCGATGCGGACATTGCCGCGCACTTCGGGTTCGAGCAGATGCGCCAGCATCGCGTCATTGGCGGCGAGCACACGCCGGGCGTGGACCAGCAGCAATTCGCCGTCGGGGCTGATCCGCACCGGCTTGCTGCCGCGTTCGAATACTGTGATGCCAAGCGCTTCCTCGAGGCGCTTGACCTGCAGGCTGACTGCGGACTGGGTGCGCAGCATGCGTTCGGCGGTACGCGTGAAACTACCCGTTTCAACGATTGAAACGAACGTCCGCAGCAAATCGATATCGATATTGCGCCGAAGTGGCACGCCAATCTCCACACAACAACAACCCGCGCACCCGCCGCGCACCAATAGTTACCTGTGTATCAATTATTACACGGTCGTTCCATATTCAAAACGAGCCTTACGCCATTTTGGTTGCGATTTCCGTTGCGGCGCCCACGCGCTGCTGCCTCAGCGCGCAGCTATGGGCTCGACGATGATGTAAACACCGGTTTCTGGCCCGATATTAATGGCCTCGTGCCAGGCGATGCCGTCGCTCCACCAGCTGTCGCCGGCCTTGAGCACGCGGTCGACAGTGCCCGCGGCGGTGGTGATGCGCATTGTCGCACCCTGGACGATATAGCCCCAGTGCGCCGCGTGGAAATGCCGTTCGTGGCCGACGCCGGGCGGGAATTTGCAGCGCGCCGTGCGCATCTGCGCGTTGTCGAACAGCAGCTCGCAGACCTTTTGACCGTGCCAGCCGGCGTCGAACGCGCTTGGTAGCGGGGTTTCAGCGGGTGGCGTTTCAGCCGCAGTCGCGGGCGCTGCCAGCAGCAGCGCCAACGCTACGGCGCGGATCAATGACCCAAAGCCTTGACGATGTCGTCGACCATCTTCTTGGCGTCGGACAGCAGCATCATCGTGTTGTCCATGTAGAAGACTTCGTTGTCGACACCCGCATAGCCTGCCCCGCCCATGCTGCGCTTGACGAACAGCACGGTCTTGGCCTTCTCCACGTCGAGCACCGGCATGCCGTAGATCGGCGAGGTCTTGTCGGTTTTCGCCGCCGGATTGGTGACATCGTTGGCGCCGATGACGAACGCCACGTCGCACTGCGCGAATTCGCCGTTGATGTCCTCGAGCTCGAAGACCTCGTCATACGGCACATTGGCTTCGGCCAGCAGCACGTTCATGTGCCCCGGCATGCGGCCGGCGACGGGGTGGATGGCGTATTTGACGCTGACGCCTTCCTTCTTGAGCAGGTCGCCCATCTCGCGCAGCGCGTGCTGCGCCTGGCTCACCGCCATGCCGTAGCCCGGTACGATGATGACGCTTTCGGCGTTCTTCATGACGAACGCCGCATCGTCGGCCGAGCCGCGCTTGTAGGCGCGCTCGACGCCGTCGCCCTTGGCGGCAGCGCCGGTATCGGCACCGAAGCCGCCGGCGATGACGCTGATGAAGCTGCGGTTCATCGCCTTGCACATGATGTACGACAGGATCGCGCCCGACGAACCGACCAGCGCGCCGGTGATGATCATTGCGGTATTCTGCAAGGTGAAGCCCATCGCGGCCGCCGCCCAGCCCGAATAGCTGTTGAGCATCGACACGACGACGGGCATGTCGGCGCCGCCGATCGGGATGATCAGCAGGAAACCGATGGCGAAGCTGAGCAGCACGATCGCCCAGAACATCCAGCCGCCGGTGTTGAGCGTCAGCGCCCACAGGTCACCGTCGGCCGCGACAATCGTCGTCGGGTTCTGGTGCAGCACGAACGCCCCGATCAGCACGATGATGCCGCCGAGCACGCCGAGGTTGATGACATGGCGGAACGGCAGCAGGATCGGCGCGCCGCTCATGTTGCCGTTCAATTTCAGGAACGCGATGACCGAGCCCGAGAAGGTGATCGCACCGATGGCAACGCCGAGGCTGAGCTCGATGCGGCTTACGGGCAAGATGTTGCCGAACGCATCGGCAATGCCGAACGCCCCCGGATTGAGATACGCCGCGACGCCGACAAGCACCGCGGCCAGACCGACGAGCGAGTGGAACGCCGCGACCAGCTGCGGCATGTCGGTCATCTTGATGCGCTTGGCGACGAGCCAGCCGAAACCGCCACCGATGGCAATCGCGCCGACGATTTCGGGCAGCGACGCGACTTCATGCGTCAGCAGCGTCGTCACCACGGCAATCGCCATGCCGATCATGCCGAAGCGGTTGCCCTGCTGGCTGGTGACCGGCGACGACAGCCCGCGCAGCGACAGGATGAACAGGACACCCGAAATCAGATAGGCGAGCATCACCCAGGCGGGCGTGGCTGCGGCGGCGTGTTCCATCTTGGTCGTCCCCTAAACTCTATTCGCTTCCCCAGCGAAAGCTGGGGTCCACCGCGCGAGCGGGCGCGCCGGTGGCGAAGTTGGGCCCCAGCTTTCGCTGGGGAGGCGGTATTCTTGCAGGCCCGCTCAGGCCTTCTTGTCTTTTTTCTTGTACATCGCGAGCATGCGCTGCGTGACCGCGAAGCCGCCGAAGATGTTGACGCTGGCGAGCGCCACCGCGACCAGCCCGAGCCACTTCGACGTCGCCGACCCCCCCGCCGCCGCCGACGCCGCAATCAGCGCGCCGACGATGATGACCGAGGAAATCGCGTTGGTCACCGCCATCAGCGGCGTATGCAACGCCGGCGTGACGCTCCACACGACATAGTAGCCGACGAAACACGCCATCACGAAGATGGACAAGATCGACATGAAATCCATGATTTCGCTCCTAATTCGCCAGTCGTTCGTGGACGACGGCGCCGCCCTCGGTCAACTTGACGCCCTTGACGATCTCGTCATCCGCCGCAAACGCCGGGGCCTTGGCGTCCTTGTCCCAGAAGGCGTTGATGAAGTTGAACAGGTTGCGCGCATACAGCGCCGACGCGTCCGCCGCCAACCGGCTCGGTACGTTCTTGTGGCCAATGATGGTGACGCCGTGGACGATGACCGACTGGCCGGCGACTGCACCTTCGACATTGCCGCCGCTTTCGACGGCGAGATCGACGATCACCGAACCTGGCTTCATGCTGGCAATCTGCGCATCGGTCACCAGCCGCGGCGCCGGACGCCCCGGAATCAGCGCGGTGGTGATGACGATGTCCTGCTTGGCGATGTGGCTGCTGACCAAAGCCGCCTGCGCTGCCTTGTATTCGTCGGACATTTCGGTGGCATAGCCGCCGGTGCCCTCGCCCTCGATGCCTTTGACGTTCTCGACGAAAATCGCCTTGGCGCCGAGCGATTCAATCTGCTCCTTGGTCGCGGCGCGCACATCGGTGGCCGAAACCAGCGCCCCCAGCCGCCGCGCGGTGGCGATCGCCTGCAAGCCGGCAACGCCGACGCCCATGACGAACACCCGCGCCGCCGAAATCGTGCCGGCAGCGGTCATCATCATCGGGAAGGCGCGGCCATAGCTTTCGGCAGCATCGATCACCGACTTATAGCCCGCAAGGTTCGACTGCGACGACAGCACGTCCATCGACTGCGCGCGGGTGATGCGCGGCATGAACTCCATCGCCAGCGTCGTCAGCCCGGCCTTGGCATAGGCATCGATGCGCGCGCGGTCGGCGAACGGTGCGAGGATGGCGACCAGCGTCGCGCCGGCCTTGGTGCCCTTCAGATCCTTGGCGTCAGGGCCCTGCACGGCGAAAATCAGGTCGCTGCCGCTGACCACCGCCTTGCGGTCGGTGACGGTCGCGCCGGCTTCGCTGAACGCGGCGTCTGAAATGTTCGCGCCCGCACCCGCGCCGGCTTCGACCGCAACAGTCGCACCCAGCCCGATCAGCTTCTTGACCGTCTCGGGCGTGGCCGCGACGCGACGTTCCGCCTCTGCGGTTTCACGCAACACACCGATTTGCATGGTCAATTAACCGTGCGGAACGAGGAAGATCAGCATGCCCAGCAGCAGCAGCACGCAGAACACCGTGCCCCATTTGAACAGCGCCAGCATACCCTTGTAGGTCTCGACGTGCGCTTTGACCTGCTTGTCGTTCGATTCAAAAACTTCGCTCATGCCCAAGAATCCCCATAGCTCGCGATTGAACCGCCTTCATAGGCAGGCAGCGCGCGGCTGTGAAGCACTCTTGCACGACATTAAACTACGCTGCAGCGCAGCAAAACTTGGCGAAGCCTGCGCTATAGGCCGGCCAGATCGAGCGCGGCGCGTTGATCGGCGGCGAGTTTGGCCTCGTCAAACCCTTCGATCATCTCGTTGAACATCCGGCACCAGTTGAGCTCGGCGCGCAGGTGCAGGAACACCCCGCCGACGCCGATGGTGGCGCGGTCCATGAACACGAACTCGCGCGGGATGGTGACACTGCCCTGCGCCTTGAGCTGGCGGTGGACCTTCTGCGCGGTGGCGCGGCCATACTCACCGGGGCTGCCGCTGGCATCGATCAGCCGCACCCGATCATCGAGCAGCGGGCCGTACAGGAACTTCGCCCAGATCAGCAGCGTATCGATGATGTCGCGGCTCAGCCCCTTGAAACCCCAGCGTTCGAAGGCATCGACGGCGAGTTCCTCGTCGCCCGACTGGATGGCGCGGTACAGGTCAACCACGCCGCCGATGAAGCGCGGCGGAAACACCCGCACGCAGCCATAATCGAGCAGGTTGACGCTCAAATCCTCGCGCACCGAATAATTGCCCAGGTGCGGGTCGCCGTGAATGATGCCGTGGCGGTGCAGCGGCGCATACCAGGCGCGGAACATCGTCGCAGCAATGGTGTTGCGCACGTCGGCGCCGGCATCCTTGAAACTCAGCATCGGCCGGCCATCGAGCCAGCCCATTGTCAGCAGCCGCGCCGTCGACAATTCCGTCACGACTTCGGGCACATGCACATCGCTGTGGGTCGCCAGAATGTCGTGGTACAGCGCGATGTGCTTCGCCTCGCGCGCGTAATCGAGCTCTTCGCGCAGCCGGTCGGCCATTTCGTGGCGAATTTCGCCTGTGTCGATCGACTTGTCGATGCGCCGGTAAATCGAAAACAGCAGGTCGAGCTGCGCCAGATCGGCCTCCACCGCCGACGCCATGTCGGGGTATTGCAGCTTCGCCGCCACCAACCGCCCGTCATGCAGTCGCGCGCGATGCACCTGCCCCAGCGACGCCGCCGCCACCGCCTCATGACCGAATTCGGCGTATTTGCCCTCCCAGTCGGCGCCCAGCTCGGCCTTCATCCGGCGCTTGACGAACGGCCAGCCCATCGCCGGCGCGTTCGATTGCAGTTGCGCCAGCTCCGCCGCAAACTCGGGCGGCACCGCATCGGGTATCGACGACAATATCTGCGCGATCTTCATCACCGGGCCCTTCAGCCCGCCGAGTGCCTCACGCAGCTGCACCGCCGCCGCGGCATTATCCAGCGGCCCGCCAAACACCCGGGCCGCGCCCAGCCGCCCGGCCAGCGCCAGCCCGGTGCCGCCGACATTCGCGTAGCGCGCCAACCGGCCGCCGATACTGTTGTTTTCCGCCATGGCGGTGCTGATACGGGGTGCGGGCGTGATTTGCCAGCGTGCGGCATGTCGCAGGGGTGAAGAGCCTCCGGCGGGCAGGGGTGACCCCTGCACCCATTTGTTCGGCGCTCTTCAAAAGGGTGCAGAG